>JALOMD010000438.1 GCA_025455595.1 Cytophagales bacterium
CAAAGGGAAATCTTACCGTTTCCAAGAACGCGTGAAGGCGATTTCACACGACACGTTCTTGCACTATTTCGATGTGGCCGATTTGGAACTGACGCACGTGTTCGGCGACTACGAACTGAACCCTTACGACCCTGCCACCTCTGAACGCATGATTTTCGTCGCACGCCGCCCCGAACGGGAAAGCTTCGGGTTGAGGCTGTGAAGGGGATTTCGGAGGGCGGATTGCGGAATGAAACGGCAGGGATCAAGGGGCGTGGAGCAGGGCGTTTTGGACAAAATTTACCCAAAACGCTTGTTGTAAACACTTGATTATCAGTTTACAGTAGTTCTGTTAGTCCGCCCGAAACTCCAAAAGGTCGCCTGGCTGGCACTCCAACACCCGGCAAATGGCATCGAGTGTCTCGAGGCGGATGGCCTTCGCTTTGCCGGTTTTCAAAATAGACAGGTTGGCAGGCGTAATTCCCACTTGCTCCGACAACTCGTTCAGCGACATTTTCCGCTTGGCCATCATTACGTCCAAATTTACAATAATCGGCATCAGGTCAAATAGTTAGTTCGTTTTCCCGCTTTACTGCCCAACCGTAGCGGAATACCTGCCCCAACGCCAGCACCACCAAGCCGAAAACAAAAGGCAGTCCACCGGAAACAAGCCGCTCGAACGTGTCGTGCCAACTGGAGACGGTGATGTCTTGCGCACGCAGGGCGGCGGATATGAAGTGGCGCCTCAACGGCACGTCGGCAATGAACAGCATTCCGTAAAGTGTCAGGCAGTAGCCGATTTTGTCAATGCGGCTGATTTGCTGTTCTTCAAAAAACTTTCCCTTCCGCATCGCACGAAAAATTTGTTTTAGTTGCCAGGTGATGAAAAAAACAGTGAAAATGACGAACGCAATTAGGAACCACCCCCACAAAACCGGGGCGACAGGTATGCGTCTGAACGACTGCCAATCTCTCCAAGCGTACATCAACTGGTATTTTTTTCCGGGGGCCGCTTGCAAGACGGTTACGGGGCTGGCGGCCATCGTGTCTCTTTTGAGGTACTGGGTTTCCAATGACTTCAATTGCGGTTCCCGAAAAGACTGCCACTCAAAGTCTGCCTCGAAACCGAAACCCGAGCTGAAATAACCCAGAAAGCTTTCGCGGGACGCGGGTGAGTGCCGTGGGCGGGGAACGGGTTCCAAACTGTCGGCCTGGCGTGTGCCGAGGTCTGTTGTTTCGCCCTGCGCCACATTCGGCGAATCCCGCCGTAAGGCAGGTGTTTGCAGTGTCTCGTGTTGCAATCGTTCGTCGCTCACTCTCTCATTGAGATTCAAGAAGAAAAAGAGTATGTTCAGAGGAATCAGCAGAGATGCGAGAACCTCAAACCAAAAAATGAGACTGAGCAAATGGCTTACTGCGGCGATGAGTTTCCGATTCATGAGCACTGTTGGTTGTAATGACAGCGGCCAAACTACGAAAACGCATCTTATTTTGCAATATATGTTTATCGAAACTCAATAAATATATGTTGAAAAACAGTAAAAGCGTGTCAAACAGATTGTTCGAATCTGGTTTGGAGGAGCAGGTATTATGGTTCGCCTGAAGGTTGGCATAAGACAAAGAAATCCCACAATGTCGGTTCGGCACGCAAAAGCTTTGCAAAAAAGCCGTTTTGGGCAAAATTTGCCTAAAATGTCTCTGACAACTTACGACTTACCACTATTCTTCCGCCAACATCCGCAGCAGTACGCCGTTTGTCCAGCCGAAGCCGTCTTGGACGGGATACTCGCCGCCGCCCGCTTTCAGCGTGATGTCGGTGACGTTGTACTTCTCCACCAATTTGCCGGTCAGCTTGTACACACGCACGTTGTTGGCTATCCAACGCGACCTGATTTTGCCCGCCAGTTCCGCAAACCCGTTGTCTTTCAAGCCTTTGTACGTAATCCATTGCAGCGGTGCCCAGCCGTTCGGCGCGTCCCATTGCTGGTGCGTGTCGGCGAGGGTGGTGAGCAGGCCGCCGTCTTTGAGGAAATCTCGCTCGATGCGGCTGGCGGCGGTTTGCGGCGTGCCGATGTTCATGTTGAAAAAAAACGGAAACATGCCCGCCAGCGAGTAGATTCCCGTGGTGCGGTGCGTGACGAAGTCGTAGTCGGTGAAAAACTGCGCGGATTTGTCCCAGCAGTAGGCGTAAACGGCTTGGCGGCGTTTTTCGGCGGCGGTTTGGTAGCTTTTGGCCCGTTCGGCGTTGCCTTTCGTTTCGTAGGCGGTTGCCAGCGTTTTTTCCAAGTTGTACAGCAGACAGTTCAAGTCCACCGGCACGATTTCGGTGGTGCGGATGGTTGCCAGCGTCTTGCCGTCGCGGAGCCAGCGGCTGCTGAAATCCCAGCCGCTTTCGGCCCCGGCGCGGAGGTGGCGATAGGTACTTTTGCGTAATTGATTGATATTACGAGCGTTTTGGGCGTTTTTCGACGTTTTTGCAGCCTGCCCAATCGCCAAATCAGCCGTTTCCACGTCTTCGCGGTAGCTTTCGGGGCGCGGCGTGGGCGAGTCGTCCCAGTAGCGGTTCAGGATTTCGCCGCCGGGCATCCGCACCACCCGCCTGAACGCCCCGTTCTGCTTGCCGAGCTTGTCGGTGCCGCTCATCCAAAAGGCGTATTCTTTTTCAAGTTGCGGCAGGTAACGGACGTACACCTCCTTGCCTTTGGCGTTGGCGAGCAACTGCACCATGGAGGCGAAAAACGGCGGCTGTGACCGACCGAGGTAATACGTGCGGTTGCCGTTGGGAATAAAACCCAGAGTATCAATCAGATACGCAAAGTTGTCCACCATGTTCTGTATCAGGCCGGTGCGTTTGGAAACCTCCAGACCCAGCATTGTGAAATAGCTGTCCCAGTAATAGACCTCCCCGAAACGGCCGCCCGGCACCACGTAGGCGTGCGGCAGCGGAATCAGCGAACTGCCCGGCACCGGTGCTTCGGGCTGGCGGGTGAGCACGTCCCACAGCACGTTGATGTGTTCGGCGGCGGAGCGGCTGGTGTCGGCCTTGAAGTTGGACGAATAGCTGTGCGGCAGCGTGTAGTGCGCCGTCACAAACTCGCGCAGGCCGAAGTCGGGCTGGGTGTGCTGCTGCTCGTACCGCTTCACGATTTCGGCGAGCGGAAACTTGGGCGTGCAGTCGGGGAAGGTCTTGGAGTCGGGGAAGACGCGGGCCATTTGCACGGCTTTGAAGAATGCGTCGTAGCCGGGCGGCACGGCGTTCTTGCCGGTTGCGGGATTTGTGTTTTGGGCAAAATTTGCCTGAAACGCAAAGCAAACCAACAGGATTTGGAGAATCAGTTTTTTCATGATTGTACGGGCCTTGGTTTTCTTTTTTGACAGGATTGCAGGATTAACAGGATTAGAGGATCTTGTTAATCCTGCAATCCTGTCTTAATGTCGGCGTTTTGGGCGAAAAATGCCCAAAACGCTGTGTAAATCAGTTAGTAAAAATACTTTCCGCCAAGGTCTGTACGCCACAGGCTCCAGTCAACGGTTTTGGGAAAATTTTGCTTAAAACGCCTGTTTGTCAGCTCACCTTCCGAACAGAAGCGTGTGAACCGCAATTTATCACGGCTGAATGGTAACCACACACCTCCGGTAAGTGAACAAGCGGGGCGTACCATCGTCTTCCAGTTGCATAATCACATGAATGGTTGCTTTTTCCTTCGCGTCAGGAATCGTAAGTTTAGTGCTGTTGCCCGTGGTCGCACTTAATTGCACCGTACCTGTATGAGTCCCCGCTTCGGGATAGACGAACCAAGACACTTTGATATTATTGCTATCAGGATCAGAAGAACCTTGGGCAGATAGTTCGATTTGGCTGCCGGAACGGGCCGGGATTTCCACCACATTTTTGGTTTTGTCGCCATTGAGCACCGCCACCGGATTGTGGTTGGCTTGCGCAAATGTGGTAGCCACGCACCAGTCCATGCGGGCAGCGAAATCGTGTTGAAAATGTTCCCGCCAACGCCAAATCGTGGCCGGGTCGGTGCATTCGGTTTGGCCGTTGTCGGCGGTTACGCAGTCGCGGCTGTCTTGGGTGTTAGTCCAGATGGGACGGGTTTCCAAGCCCAAAAACGAAGGCGTGTCTCCTTCCATGATAAATGCCAGCTTCGGGTACAACGCCCCCAACGGCCCGTGATTTTTCATTACATTCGCTTCCAACCACGGATTGTCCACCAGTTCAAATTTGTGTTTTGGGCCGTTCTTGTAATGCCGGTCACCGCTGATGCCCGTCCAGGTGGCTCGCCAGTATTCTTTCCAGTCGGGTGTGCTGGGCGAGGCGATGTAGAACAACTCCGGGAATTCACGCCGCAACCACGGCCCGGCATCGTCTTGGTCAGAGATGGC
>JALOMD010000439.1 GCA_025455595.1 Cytophagales bacterium
CCAAAATCCAGAAAATAGCGTAAAATTCACAGAGAAAGCCGCTGCGTACGGCCTTGACGATGATTCGTACACCACCCAAGCGGCCTTTTTTGACTATGACCGCGACGGTGACTTGGATTGTTTTCTGCTGAACCACTCCATCCAGCAATACGCCGGTTTCAGTGCCGCCATTGCCGACTTCAGACAACAGGCCGACAAACGGTACGGCTGCAAGTTATTGAAAAACAACGGCGGTGTCGGTTTTCAAGATGCCTCGTCTGAAGCGGGCTTGCTCAACAATGTATTGAGTTTCGGTTTGGGAATGAACATAACGGATGTGAACAACGACGGTTGGCTGGATGTCTATGTATCGAACGATTACAACGAAAACGACTATCTGTACATCAATCAGAAAAACGGTACGTTCAAAGAATCCATACGCGAAATGATGGGGCACACGTCTATGTTTTCAATGGGAACAGATGCGGCGGACATCAATAACGACGGTCGGACAGACATTGTGACGCTGGACATGTTACCCAAACAGAACAACCGCATCAAAATGACTTCCGGCGACGACAATTACGACAAATACCAGATGCTGGTCGGGGCGGGTTTTCACCACCAAACCATGCGTAACATGCTGCAAATCAACCAAGGCAATGGATTTGCGGAAATCGGGCAGCTTTCCGGCATCTCGAATACAGACTGGTCTTGGTCGGCTCTGTTCGCAGATTTCGACAACGACGGCCTCAAGGATTTGTTTGTGAGCAACGGCTACGCGCGTGACTATACGAACATGGATTTCCTGAAATATTCAACCGACAAGCAAGTGGAAACGCAGCAAGGAAAAACCATGCCTTCGCAAATGGAGATCATTGAACAAATGCCGCCCATCAACGAGCCGAACTACATCTTTAAAAACACAGACGGGTTGCTGTTTACTGATAAAATACAAGAATGGGGCTTTGAAAAAAAAAGCCAGTCGAACGGAGCCGCCTATGCCGACTTGGACAATGACGGCGACTTGGATTTAGTGACCAACAACATCAACGAAAAAGCATTTGTCTATCAGAACAACAGTCTGCACACGCCAGACAAGAATTACTTGCAAATCACCCTGAAGGCAAGTACCGAGGCGCGTAAAATCGGGGCAAAAGTGGCGGTTTGGCAAGCAAAACAGGCGCAGTACCAAGAGTTCCAACCCGTGCGCGGATTTCAGTCGGCCATGTACGTGCCTTTGCACTTCGGTTTGGGCAACCGTACAAAAATAGACTCAATTTCGGTTGTTTGGACAGACGGCACCCAAACCATGCTGAAAACAGCAAAAGTCAATTCCAAGATTGAACTGGACTATGCAAAAAACAACGGAACGGTTTCTGTTGGCAATACAGCCAGTCCCTTGTTCCATGAACAAGACATGTCGCTGTTCACGCATTTCCAGTCGCCCGTGAATGATTTCAAGATACAGAGCTTGTTGCCCGAAAGTCGCTCTTACACAGGCCCTTGCATGGCCAAAGGCGATGCAAATGGCGACGGCAAAGAAGACATCTATGTCGGTGGCGGCAAAGGACAAAGCGGAGCATTGTTTTTGCAGCAATCAAACGGGTTTGTCAGAAGCATTCAGTCGGTATTTGAAAAAGACTCGGCTTTTACAGATGCAGGCGCGGTGTTTTTTGATGCCGATGCCGACAAAGATTTGGATTTGGCGGTGGTCAGTGCAGGCTATTCTCTCCATGTCAGTGATGCACTTTTGCAAGTCAGGCTGTACACCAATCAGAACGGCAAGTTCAACCGATCGTCAGGTTTTCCGCAAATTCTCTTGAACGCCGCCGCCATTGCCGCCGCTGACGTTGACGCAGACGGCGACCAAGACGTGTTCATCGGCGCGAACTGCGTGCCGGGACGCTTTCCCGAAGCCCAAAAGTCGGTCTTGTTACAGAACGACGGAAAAGGACGGTTCTCGGTCAATACGTCGTTTGCACACACCTCGCTTGTCACCGATGCTGTCTTCACAGACATCAACGGCGACAAAAAACCGGATTTGTTGTTGGTGGGCGAATGGATGCAGCCGACTGTCTATCTGAATCAAAACGGACAGTTGAAATTGCATGAAAACACTGTCCAAACATCGTTGGCACACAGAATTACCGCCGCTGACCTGGACAACGACGGTGACGAAGATTTTGTGTTGGGTAACGAAGGTCTCAATTCGCAGTACAACATCACTTCAGACCGTACGTTGCGGCTCTATGCAGGCGACTTCAATGGCTCCGGCACGGTTGTTCCTGTCGTCACGGTTCTGGAAAACGGCAAAGAACACCCGTATGCCAGTCGTGACGAAATGCTGGATCAAGTTCCTGCGCTGAAAAAGAAATTCCAAAACTACGCAGACTATTCAACCGCCGTACTGAATGATGTTTTGGAGGTTTATCAACTGGCAAAAGCACCGAAATTGACCGCCAACGAACTGAAAACCGGCATTTTGTGGAACGATGGTGGCAAACTCGCCTTCGAGCCGCTGCCTGTACAAGCACAGTTTTCGCCGGTACATGCCATTACAGCGACAGATGTGAACAACGACGGGAAAACGGACTTGATTCTGGGCGGCAACGTAACCCAAACCCGTGTTCGCTTGGGAAAATGCGATGCAAACTGGGGCCAGCTTTTCATCAACGACGGCAATCGTAAATTTCGTTACGTGCCACAATCAGAGTCAGGCTTTTACGTGAAAGGGGATGTGCGCAGCGTGGTTTCTGTCAACGACTGGCTGTTGTGGGGCGTGAATGGCCAATCTCTGAAGATTTACACAAAAAAGCTGTCCCTTTAGGATATGCCACGCACGGCGTTTTGGGTAATTTTTGCCCAAAACGTAACACAACATTCATGTTGTGACTGGACGAAACCAACAGCCGCTGCACCGCGGCCCCGACACAACAACGCGTGTTGTCTGCGCGTTTTGGGCAAAAATTGCCCAAAACGCCAATCGTCCGCAAACAACAGTGTCTCAGGAAAAAATACGCCCCAACCCAACGTTCCGTCATGAAAATACGCCACCGTGTACTCGCATTCCTGTTCCTGTTGTCCATCATCACCTTCCTCGACCGGGTTTGCATGAATGTGGTGAGCAAATACGTCAAGGCGGATTTGCAATTGAACAATGAACAGTTCGGCTACGTGCTGGGGGCTTTTTCGCTGGCCTACGCACTGTTTGAAATCCCGACCGGCATACTCGGCGACCGCATCGGCCCGCGCCGCATCCTGACGCGCGTAGTATTGTGGTGGTCGGCGTTTACGGCACTCACGGGTACGGCTTTTAACCTCTACTATCTGATTGTCATTCGGTTTTTGTTCGGAGCTGGCGAGGCCGGCGCGTATCCGAATGCCTCCATCGTAATTTCACGGTGGTTTCCAAGAGTGGAAGTGGGTAGGGCGCAGTCAGTGATTTGGGCGGGCGGCCGCATCGGCGGGGCTTTGACACCGCTGCTGGTGATTCCGCTGGTTCATGCCTTGGGCTGGCGGTGGGCGTTTGTAGTATTGGGAGCGGCAGGTACCGTCTGGGCAGCAGCTTGGTACGCGTGGTTTCGCGACAATCCGTTAGAAAAGACAGCGATTTCGGTTACAGAACGCCAACACATAGAAACCGGCCGCATTGTGAAACACGGCACCCATCGCTTGCCGTGGCAAACAATTATCCGAAACCCGAATCTGTGGATATTGATGCTGATGTGCCATCTGTTTTTTTACGCAGCCTACTTCTTCACCAATTGGTCGGCCACGTATTTTCAGGAAGGGCGCGGTTTGTCCGAGGAACAAACCAAAAACTTCATTTCGCTCTCTTATTTTCTCGGTGCGTTCGGCTGTTTGCTTGGCGGCTACGTAAGCGATGTGCTCGTCAAAAAATACGGTCTCAAAACCGGGCGACGCACCGTAGGCATGGCCGGGCTTGGACTTTCCAGCGTTTTCTTCCTCGCCGCCGGCCTGACGCAAGACAGCCAACAAGCGGGCTATCTGCTGGCCGTTTGCGTGTTGCTGAAAGATTTGACACTACCGGTTGCGTTTGCGGTGTGTGTGGACATCGGCAGGCAAAATTCGGG
>JALOMD010000440.1 GCA_025455595.1 Cytophagales bacterium
CCGGTGCTGATGGGGATTTACCTGCTGGCCATCCGGCTGATTTTCCTCTACGAACAAGAACACCCGCTGCCCGCAATGGCGCAGGAAATACACATCGGCGAGGCACGCGGCAAAGCACTGCGCCAAGCCGTGTTCCAGTACGGACTGAACGCTTTGGTGGTGATTATGGCGGCCATTTTTCTGCCCTATTTCGGCAACGACATTGCCAGGCAAGCGGGCATGGAGAACACTTTTTTCGGCACGGTTTTCATTGCGGCGGCTACATCGCTGCCCGAACTGGTGGTGTCCATTTCGGGGGTGCGCATGGGGGCGGTGGACATGGCGGTGGGCAATCTGCTGGGCAGCAACATCTTCAACATTTTCATCTTGGGCCTTGACGATATTTTTTACCGGCAAGGCTCCTTGTTTGCCGCCATTTCGCCCAGCCACTTGTTGTCGCTGCTGGCAACCATCGTCATGACGGCCGTTGCCGCGCTGGGGGTCATGCTCAAGCCCACCCGCAAGGTCTGGTTGCTGGGCATGGACACGTTGGTCATTGCCTTGATTTACGTCGGGTTGATGGTGCTTTTGTTTTTCTCTAAGTAGCACATGCTTCAGCCTGTGCGCCGCCGAAGGCGGGTTTTGGTCAGCGAAAAGATACTATTGTTTGAAAAACATTGTTTTGTCGCATCAAAACCCAATCACCGAGGCCTGTGGCACACAGGCCGGTAGCGTGGGTCTGCAACGGCCTATATGCCACAGGCCTCGGTGAAAAACCGGACATCGCTCACAAAAGCATCCGTCAGAATAATGTTTTTCGGCCACTATTTTGCCGTGTCACGTGATTTGTGCCGAAGAGCCGTAGGCTCGCTTCGTATTTGTAGCCCCGGATTTCAATCCGGGGTCGAGAATCACAATCGTAAACAGAGAGCCGTAGGCTCGGCGCATATCCATCCGCGTTATTTATGGGTCGAGCCTACGGCTCTCAACATTTCGTTTATCGTTCTATCCCGGATTGAAATCCGGGGCTACCATACTGGTCGAGCCTGACGGCTCTTTTTGATACAAATCATGTTGCATCGCTATAGTTTGCCATCTGCGTTTTGGGCGTTTTTTGCTCAAAACGTTATTTGAAAATCCTGTCGGATTTGGCTTCGCCGAACTTACGTTTTGCACAGGCTGAAGCATGTGCTACAGTGTCGCAACAAGGCTTAACCTTTCTCGAAGACATGCTATTGTGTGATGCTTAATCCAACACGGTTATGAAAACGATACTCGTTCCAACCGATTTTTCGGAAATCGCCCGCACCGCCACCGATTACGCCGTCATGCTTGCCCGAAAGTCAGGGGCGCGGATTATCCTGCTCCACGCCATTCCCCGACACTCGCCGCGCCTGAAGGACGTGGATGCTGAACTTGTGGAAAAAGCCCGGCACAGACAGGAGAAAATAAAAGAAGAACTGGTGGCAGCGGGACTGCCCGCCGACTGTGTGGACACGCAGGTGATCAACCTGTTTCCGCTCGGCGATGTGGTGGAAGACCTGGTGCAAACCCTTCAAATAGATTTGATTGTGATGGGGACACGCGGAGCCAGCGGACTGCGGAAAACCATCTTGGGCAGTTTCACGACGGATGTAATCGAACACAGTTCGGCACCGGTGATTGCCGTGCCCGCCCACGCCCCGGCAAAAATCAGCAGAATCGCCTACGCAACCGACCTGTGTGATGTGACGGCGGAAATCAAAACACTTGTGCCTTACGCCCAGATGTTTGGTGCCGACATTCACATCTTGCACGTGCAGCCGCCTGTATTGGAAAAGTGCATTGACGAAACGGCTTTGCTCAGTCAGTTCAACGGGCAGCAGGATTGCCCTCCCCTCCACCTGACCGTCGAGATCAATGACGACATAGACGAGGCCATCAATGACTTTATCGTGCGCAACAACGCCGACATGCTGGCGATGTTCACCCGCAACCGGAGCTTTTTCGAGTGGGTTTTCTACCGGAGTTACACCGAGCAAATGTGCTATCACACGCAAGTGCCTTTGCTTGCTTTCAAGAAACCGAAAGCCTGAAAAACCGCTCTGTCTCAATAAATTTGTTTGTGTACCGGAATGTGATGCAAGCGGTTGGCTGGAGTTCGGTTTCGGCAGAGCGTTTTAAGCAAAAAACGGCCAAAACGCACGGGCGAATCACACACGTCGAAAAACCTTTTCATAGCGTTGAAATTAGGTTGCTAAAAACAGAAAAGCAGCGGGTGTTACCTGCTGCTTTTCTTTCATCGGTATTGTTGTAATTAACGTAGGACTTTCGCTGGTATCTCCGAACGCCATTCGGAGATACCAGCGAAAGTCCTATAACGGTTTGTTAAAAAAATGCTCGGACTCTTAAAAGACACTCAACATTTTTCGGCAAAACAGGTTGTATTCGCGAAACGGCTTTTTGGAGTAAAAAAAACCTAACGAGAACAATCAAAATGAGATTCATAGCACTACTGGCGGCTTTCGGCTTGGTAAGCTTGCCCATGTCAGGACAAACAGAATGGCTGGCGAACCTGAATCAAGAAGGCATGTTGCGTTCTGTTGCGACACAGCAAACCTCTTTCAGAAAAACATTCAGCGAAAGCGTTCCGCAACAGCCTCAAGTGAGGCCATTCATCACAGACGATGCCCGTGTGGTGGGCAGACGCTTGGCTCAGATGGAAAGTTGGCTCCGTGTGGACAAAGAGGCGGGGCAACAATGGGTGATGTTTGCCTATGGCCCCACCGCGAATGTCGAGGTTTCTCTCGGCGGGGTGTTCGGCTACGAAAGAACCGGCACAGACAACGGAAGGCATCGGTTGGGATTTTCGTATGCGCTGCCTTTGGTGCAGACCAAAATCCTTTTCAGAGGCTACCGGCCCAACAAGGCACCGGGTGTCGGGGTGGTGCTGGGCAGTTTTTTTCCCGGCGGACGGGGTATGTTCAAACCGGCAGGTTACGGCACTTTTGGATACTTGACCGTATCGCAATGCTTTGGCGAGGGAGAAAAATTTCTGTTTCACGGAAACCTCGGAGCCAATTACCTGCACATTGGCGGCTCAAACAATCTCATCGGTACTTGGGGGCTTGGAACCCAAATCAAAACCTACAAAGGAATGCACTTTGTCGGAGAAATCTTTTCGGGCGACCCTTACGTTCCCGGTACAGGAACAGCCTGGCAGGTAGGCTACCGGTATTTCTTCAGCGACCTGTTGCAAATAGACATGACCGTTGGAGACGGCATTGCAGGCGAAAACCCCCTGCCGCTGTGGTTCAGTGCCGGCATCCGTATTGTAACAGAAAGGTTTTTGCACAAAAGGAAATGACTTGCACCGTTGCTCCAGGCAAAATGCTGGAAGCAGTCTGTGCGTTTTGAGCAAAATCTTCCCAAAACGACAAGCGAACAAAACATTCGGGGCTTCCAGATAATTAATTAGGTACTGATGTTACGCATGGATTCAAAAAGCACTATGGAATAGGCTTTGCCAAAGGCGTTTCAGGCAATTTTTACTGAATCCGTGCCTGACATCAGTAAAATAGTATCTTTGAGAAAGGCAAAACCTGCCTGTTCGCCAGCCGGGTCAAACCGGCCTCCAATGCCTTGCAATCTGTGTGCAGGCACAGCAAGACACGCCCGACAAACCACAAAACTATGAACGACACCCTTGTGACAAACACCGCTTGGCACGCCCGGCCAGCTCAAGAAGTCCTTGACCTTCTGCAAACTTCCCGCGAAGGCATTGCCACGCCGGAAGCCGAAAAACGTCTGCGGCAATCCGGGCCAAACGTCCTGGCCGAAGCCCGCCCGGAAAGCGTCTTCCGCATCGTGTTGCGGCAGCTTCGCAGTCCGCTGATTTACGTGCTGCTGGCCGCCACGGTGCTGGCCGTGGCAATGGGCAAAACCACCGACGGCCTGGTGGTGCTGGGCGTGGTGGCCCTCAACACCCTCATCGGCGTGATACAGGAGTACCAGGCCGGGCAGGCCATCCAGGGCTTGCTGCGCATGATTCCCGACTCGGCCACCGTTTGGCGCGACGGCATCCAGCGAAGCATTCCTTCGGCCCAACTGGTGGC
>JALOMD010000010.1 GCA_025455595.1 Cytophagales bacterium
CGGCGTGACCAACGTGCTGTGGCTCGGCGACGGCATCGTGGGCGACGACACCGACGGCCACGTGGACGACATCACGCGGTTTGTGAACGAAGACACCGTAGTGACCGCCGTGGAGCCGAACATCCACGACGAGAACCACGCGCCGCTGCAAGAAAACCTCGAAACGCTGCACAAGATGCGCCTCGAAAACGGCCAGCCGCTCAACATCGTAGAATTGCCCATGCCGGGTCCGGTGGTGTACGAAGACCAGCGGCTGCCTGCGTCTTACGCCAATTTCTACATCGGCAACACGGTGGTGGCCGTGCCCACCTTCCGCGACCCGAACGATGAAAAAGCCCTGCGCATCCTTGAAATGTGTTTTCCCGGTCGCACGGTCATCGGCTTCGACTCTACGGACATCATCTGGGGGTTGGGCAGTTTCCATTGCCTGAGCCAGCAGGAACCGCTTTGAAGTACGATTCGAGGTCAGAGTTAAGAGGTCAGAAGTCAGAACGGCGTTTTGGGCGTTTTTTGCCTGAAACGCATGGCGGCGAATGCCGCCTTGACGATTCCGTTTTGGGCGTTCCCGCCGGTTGCGGGATTTGACAATTTTTGCCCAAAACGCCCGTCTTAATCAATTGACAACCAGACGTTTACCCAAAACTCAAGACTAAAGACTCAAGACTTTTCAGTATCAACAATCAGCCATTCAACCCGGTTTGGAAGCCCTATTGTTTACGTTGCTCAGGCCGTTTTTCGAGGCCGGTGGGTTCACGTTCCTGCCGGGCCTGAAGCAGTTCCGGCGTGCCACCGACACGGGCTTTCAGAACGTAATACTCGCCGTCACGCCTGCTGGCACCGGCGAATGGGTGGTCGAGACCAACCTCGGCACGCGGCTTGACATGGCCGAGCGGAGTGCCTACCCGTTCACCTACGGGCTGCGCGGCTTCAGCGAAGACAGCAACACCGTAATTACTTCGGTAGGCCGGTTGCAAGGAAAACCGCATTTCCGCCCAACCGTAACTGACGCGAACGTCCAGGCCATGGCCGACGAACTCATGCGTTTCATGCAAACCGACGGATTGCCTTTCCTGTCCCAAGCCGCCCAAACATTGGTCGTACACGAATGGTTTAATGCCCAGCCGCACGAGCCTTGTCCGTACACCTACAACCAACATTACCGGTGTTTCCGAGGGATGGCCGTAGCCGCCTTGGTGCGGCCCGGCGTTGCCACCAGTGGCGAAATTCTCAATTTGGACGAGCTGGCCGAAAAACACCGCCAAGCCCTCCAAAACCAACAGGCTCCCGGAGACACCCTTCGCCGATTTGAGAACTTAGTCGCATATTTGCGAACGTTTCCGGCGAACTAAGTGTCCAGTCGTTAGTCTTTGAGTATGTAGTTTTTGGCTTTTGGCTTTGGGCCTTTAGCCTTTGGCTACTGAAAACAAGCATGTTATCTGTTTTCTAAAAGCTAACCACTAATGGCCAAGTACTTAGGCGTTTTAAGCATTTTTTGCCTAAAACGCCTTTCCGCAATCCAACTTCATCCAGCAACCGATAAATGCAGAACCTTACATTACTCATTCTTACGATCTTCGCCTGTGCGGCCTGCGTGGCACCGAAAAAACACCAAACCCTGACCGCCCGCTACGATACACTGGCCCGCCGTGCCACCGCCGACAGCACGCGACTCGTGGCTGCCAACACCCGGCTCGCAGTGTCGCTCGACAGCTTGGTCGCCCGTTACCACGGCTTGACCGACCAGTACTTGCGCCTCAAAAACGACAGCGCGACGCTGGCCCAAACCTACCGCCGCAACAAAGCCCTGCTCGACGACCTGTTTGAGAAATACGAACAGCTTGACCGGACAAGCCGGTTGCCGCCCGACACAGCCTTGGCCGGCATGGCTACCTCGGCGCAAAAAGAGCGTGATTTGCTGGCGTTTGAACAGAAACTGCTGGCCCAGCAAGCCCGAAACGACCGACAAGAAGCCGATTTGCAAGAACGGGCCTTGAAAGTGCTGTCGTTTGAGGAAAACTTGCGCAGGATCGGGAAAAACACCACCGACTTGAAACTGCTGCTGGAAAAATCGGTAGGCGGCAAAGACACTGCTGTGACCGTACAGAGCGAAGCCGCCGAAGTGCGGGTTTCGACGCGGGAAACGTTTTGGTTTGCCGGAAACAACCTAACCCCGAAGGCTGCCGAAGTGCTGGACAAAATGGCCACAGTCGGCCGGACGCAGCCAAACGTTACTTTTGCCGTGCGCCTGCCTTTCCCGTTCGGTGCCGCCCGAGTCGAGACTTTTTTGAATTATATGCAAAATAAGGGTGTTACTAATGATAAAATATTTTTCGGCTTCAGCACCATGTCATCGGCGAGGCCTTCTGCCGAACAGTCAGCCCCGAACACCCCATATCGCACGGAAGTGGTTGTCAAATTTGCATCTGACACCGCTCCACAATCTGCAAAACGTGAAAAATACATCCCCCCAGCGCGAAAAAAGTAAACACTTCGCCTGCAAAAACTGTTGTAATATCTCATCACCCTATGTAACATTTCGCCCGCTTTTGTGCTGTCGCATTACACTGAAACTACTTTTGTCAATTGGCTCTGTTCTCCAGAAGATACAAAAACACGGATATTGTCTCTTTGTAATGTTCAGAAAACCAAAAGGTTACGGTTTAAGCTTTTCTGAAAAACGTTCAAGTCCGGTGCTTTTCATATCGCTGTAACTGTGCATGTGGAAAAGTCCGAAAAAAACGCAGACTTGTATTGGTTACCGAAAACGATTGGTTTATTTTCGTGCCGACGAAAACATCCGTGCACAAGTATTCGCAAACCGTACATAAGAGTTTCAGGCACCGGTCTATCCATCAAAACATTCAGCCGCATGAGTAAAGTCCATACTGTCTTGTTGATTGATGATGATGAAATAAACAATCTTATTTGCACCAAAATCATCAAGAAAAACGATTTTGCCGAACACATTGAGACAAGTCTCGGGGCGCGGCAGGCGTTGAACTACTTGCAAGAGGCCATCAGCGGCAACACCAACAAGCCGGTGCCCGACCTGATTTTTCTGGACATTAACATGCCCGCCATGAATGGATGGGACTTTTTGGATCAGTACGAGAAGATTGAGGCCTTGAAAGACCGGGATGTCATATTGATCATGCTCTCGTCTTCCATGTACGTGGACGACATCAACCGCGCCAAAACCTACCCCTCGGTGTCGGACTACATCACCAAGCCCCTCACGGCCGCCCATTTGCAGCAAATCACGGAAAAGTTTTTCGCAACGAAGGAAGACTGATTTTGAAGTACGAGGTACGATTTACGAAGTACGAATTCAATTCAGAATTGTGAATTCAGAATTTAGAGAGCGTTTTGGGGAAATTTCGCCTAAAACGCTTTTCACGCGTCACAAATCCATACGACAAGAAGGCCGCCGGAAGCACACTGGCGGCTTTTTTGTTGCCCGTCTGCACCAACCGACAGGCGGATTGTGACACCTATCGAAAAAGGCTATCTTTGGGGGATAGAAACGTATTGAAAATCAAGGATTACGGGTTGGGAAAAGGCGGCGGCGTTTTGGCGGTTTTTTGCCCAAAACGCCGCAAGGCGAACTTGTGTATGCAGCGGCGACCTCCGAACTTTGTTCCGCATTTGTCGTTTTAAGCAAAAATCGGGAAATCCCGCAAGTGGCGTGTTCAAAACGCGCAGCGACTCCACTTATCACTTACAACTCATCACTTATAACTTTTCATGTCTGTCTTCACCATTGACAATCTTCGTAGCAAACTGACATGGCTTTACGACAAGTCCTTGTGGTGGTTGCGTCGGCCTAAAAACCGACTCGAAAAGGCGTGGATTGTGTTTGTAGGCTTGCTGCTTGTGTTCCGTATCTATCTGTGGAGCGTCGAGGCCAATTTCCTGAACCTCTATGGTGAGTCGCCCACGATTGAACGCATCCAGAACCCCAAGATTGACAAGCCCTCCGAACTCTACACCGCCGACGGCGTGCTGATTGGCCGCTACTATCGCGAAAACCGCAATCCGGTCACCTACAAGGAGATACCCAAAGTGATGGTGGATGCCTTGGTTGCCACCGAAGATGCCCGTTTCTACGAACACGCGGGCATTGACAGCCGGGCCTTGCTGCGGGCGGTGACGTATCTGGGCCGGGAGGGCGGCGGCAGCACGCTTACACAGCAATTGGCAAAGAACCTTTACAAGACGCGTCGAAAGAAATCGCAGGGATTGCTGAGCAGGGTGCCGGGCTTGGGCACGCTGATTGCCAAGACCAAAGAGTGGATGACGGCCATCAAACTGGAACGCACCTATACCAAGGACGAAATCATCACACTGTATTTGAACACGGTGGACTTCGGCAGCAACGCCTACGGCATCAAGACCGCCGCACAGACGTTTTTCAACACCACACCCGAACGGCTATCCGCCGAACAAGCGGCCGTCTTGGTCGGCTTGCTCAAAGCCCCCACTTACTACAGCCCCGTGCTGAACCCCAAGAACGCCCTGCGCCGCCGCAACACGGTGTTTGCGCAAATGACCCGGTACGGCTTCCTGAAACCCGACGAAGCCGAGAGATTGTCGAAAAAACCCATCCGGCTCGACTACAACGTGTCAGAGCACACCGACGGGCCGAATACGTACTTCCGGTCGTACATCAACTCGTTCCTCGAAAACTGGTGCGCCGACAACGACCTCGACCTCTACACCGATGGCCTGAAAATCCGCTGTACGATTGACTCGCGGATGCAACGCTACGGCGAAGAAGCCGTGGAAGAACGCGTCAAAATCATGCAGCGGCTCTTCGACAGCCACTGGCAAGGCCGCAACCCGTGGACGAACAACGCCGGGGTGGAGGCTCCCAATTTCATCGAGAACAACGCCAAACGCACCGACTTGTACAAATACTTGGTGAAAAAGTACAAAGGCCAGATGGACTCGGTGTGGGCGGCGATGAACAAGCCCAAGGAAATGACGGTGTTCTCGTGGCAGGGCGAGAAAAAAATGACGATGAGCCCGATGGATTCCATCCGGTATTACAAACGCTTCCTGCACGCGGGCCTGATGACCCTCGACCCGTTTTCGGGCTACATCCGGGCGTGGGTGGGCGGCATCAACTTCCAGCACTTCCAATACGACCACGTGAAGCAAAGCAAGCGGCAGCCCGGCTCCACGTTCAAGCCATTTGTCTATCTGACGGCCATTGACAAAGGCTGGTCGCCGTGCGACAAAGTGCCCGACATCCGCCGGACGTTCAATTACCTCGAAGACGGCGAGCCGAAATCATGGACTCCGAGCAACGCGACGGGCAGTTTCACGGGCCGCGAAATGACGCTGCGCCACGCCTTGGGCCGCTCGGTGAACTCCGTCACCGCCCAATTGACCGAGCAAGTGACACCCGCCTCCGTGGCCGACTACGCCCACCGGGTGGGCATCAAGAGCTTCGTGAAGCCGGTGCCTTCCATCGGGCTGGGTTCGGGCGAGGTGAACATCATGGAAATGACGGCCGCCTACGGCACTTTCCTGAACGAAGGCATTTACACCGAGCCGATTCTGGTGTCGCGCATTGAAGACAGCAAGGGCAATATCATCCACCAGTTCACGCCCGAACGCAAACGCGTGCTGAGCCAAGAAACGGCGTGGCTGATGATTCACATGCTCAAAGGCGGTATCGAAGAGCCGGGCGGCACGGTGCAAAACCTGTGGTCGTTCGACTTGTTCCGGGGCAACGAACTGGCGGGCAAAACGGGTACTTCGCAAGACCAAGCCGACGGCTGGTTCATGGGCCTGAGCAAGGATTTGGTGACCGGCGTATGGATGGGCGGCGACGACCCGGTGATTCACTGGCGCAGCCTCAACCTCGGCGAAGGCTCCAAGACGGCCCTGCCCGTCTATGGCCGCTACATGGAGCGGGTCTATGCCGACCGGTCGTTGGGTATCACGATGGGTTATTTCCCGAAACCGAAAGTGCCCATTGGCAAAAACTACCGCTGTGTCACCATTTTGCCTAAGCGTGTCACTGTTTCCATTGATTCGCTGCGCATAGACGACCTCGAAGCCCCTGGTGAAGACCCCATGCCGCTCGACAGCCTTTGAAAATCAATGAGCAAGTGAGTGAATGAGTAAATGAGTAAATGAGCGAATAGCTGAATGGTTAAATGGCTGCTTGGGCGTTTTGGGCAAAACTTGCTTAAAACGCCTATTAGAGGCAAAATGCAGCAGCCGTTTTATGCGAAAAACGCCCAAAACGGCTGACCTTAAAACAAGAAGAACCCGGTTTTCAAAACCGGGTTCTTCTTGTTTGGGCCACTCAAGACCCAAGACTAACGACCCAAGACCAATGACTCAAGACTATCATTTGCTCGACGCAATCTTGCCTTGCTCCAAAGCCACGGCTTTCGGGAAAGAACGCAAGGCGGTTTGGAAAACCAGGTCTTGGTCTGACGTAATCTGGTAATACTCGTTGTTCAGGCCGTCTTTCTCGCTGCGCCGCCAAGCCGTGCGGGCAATCAAAGCCTTGGTTTGGGTGGCAATGTACGCCTTGGAACGCTGGAAGTCCTTCTCGCGGAAGGTTACGCCTTCGCGGGTAGCCATGTCGGTCAACTGCTTGAGCATGCCATCGGTTACGACAAACTTGCGCCGAAAATCGTCGTACGTCATCTTGTCGAGTTCACGGCGGTGGTCGGTCACGTAATTGAGGGCGTATTCGCGCAGAATATTGTTGTTGAACAACTCGGCCAAGTACTTCGTGTTGTAACTGGTGTCAAGGCTCACGAACACATCAGGCATGATGCCGCCGCCTCCATAGACCAACCGGCCCTTGGCCGTCCGGTAGGTTTTGGTCGTGTTCAGCTTGATGCTGTCGGCGTTGAAGAACTCGCCGTGTTCGTAGCGTTTCTCAATGTCTTTCTCATAGTCGCCGGTGCCGTCGTGCGAGTATTCTTTCTGGATGCTGCGGCCGCTGGGCGTGTAGTACCGCGAAATGGTAAGGCGCAGTTCGGAGCCGTCTTCGAGCGGAATGGGAGCCTGCACCAAGCCTTTGCCAAACGACCGGCGACCGACGACCAACGCCCGGTCGTTGTCTTGCAGCGCACCGGCCACGATTTCCGAAGCGGAGGCACTGCCTTCGTCAATGAGTACAATCACGGGGCCTTTCTCAAAAATACCCGGCTGCGAGGCATTCACACGTTGGTCGTAGCGGGCTTCCTTGCCGTCGGTATAGACAATAAGCTTGTTGCCGGCCAGCAGTTCGTCCACCATGTTGGTGGCCCGGTCCATGTAGCCACCCGGATTGCCGCGCAAATCGAGCACCAACTGCTGCAAGCCTTGTTTTTTCAAGTTGACAAGCGATTTCTTGAACTCGTCGTACGTGTTGGCGGCAAAGCGGCTCACTTTGATGTAGCCGGTGGAGTTGTCAACCATGTAGGCCGCTTCGATGGAATACTGCGGAATCTTGTCGCGGGTGATGTTGAAGTAGAGGATGTCTTTCACACCGCGCCGCACAATGCCCACTTTCACCTTCGAGCCGCGCGGGCCGCGCAAGGTGTTGAACACCAGTCCGTTGTCGAGGTTCTTTCCGGCCAGTTTCACGCCGTTGGCCTCCACGATTTTGTCGCCGGCTCGAATTCCCGCCGCCTCCGAAGGCCCGCCCGCCAACGGTGCAATTACCGAGACGGTATCGTGGAAAATGTTGAATTCCACCCCAATGCCATCGAAGTCGCTTTCGAGTTGGGCACGGGCCATGTGGATGTCATTGGCCGGAATGTAGGTGGTGTGCGGATCGAGCTTTTCGAGCATTTTCTCAATGGAATAATCCACGAGTTGCTCCATGTTCACCGTGTCCACGTAGTCGCGGTCAATCAGCGACAGGATTTCGCGGTATTTCTGGTAGCCTTTGGCCACACCGCCGCTGTTCCGGTTGCCGCCCACCTTGGCCCCGATGAAAATGCCCCCAGCCAAGGCAAAAGCCAACAAAATGGGCAGCCGCACGTAAAAACTTGAATTGCGAATCACAGACATATTCAGAAGTACGATTTACGAGGTACGAAGTACGAATGTGTAGCACATGCTTTAGCCTGTGCCGAAATCCGACAGGATTTCTGAAAGCGTTTTAAGCAAAAATTGCTTAAAACGGCATTGCGAACAGTTTTTTTGTCCCGAAGCCAGACAGGCCACGCTTTGGCATGGGACACGATATGCCAGCGTCCAGACATTGCCCGGTGGCTCGGTTGCGACGCAACACAAACGGAACCGCAAAATGCGAGCCAGCAGGCCGGAACCGAACTTTACCAAAATTAACAATTGGCACGCGAATTTACCAACTGACGGTGAACAATTTTGAATGAGTGGATGAGAGAATGAATGAATGGCAGTTGGAACATCGCCCTCGTGAGTTTCGAGTTATCACAAATTGAGAGCGATTTTTATGAACTGAAAGACGTTTTGGATAATTTTTGCCTGAAACGCTTGTGCCACAGGCTACTCGCACTTCCGCTTCTATTCAATCATTCTCTCATTCAATCATTCAAAATTGCACACTATGACCAAAGTCATTGCCCGTGTCAGGAAGGTAGTGTTTTTTTGCCCGCTTTGAATGGCAACACTGCGAAGAATTTTTTACATTTGTCATGCAAGCCGATTTCGATATGCAAAACACCCTGCTGCGCCGCACCATCACCGACCTCGTGGACGACAACTACGTGTACGCACACGTATTGTATTACTTCGGCATTCGCTTTTACGAATACGCCGACGACACGCTGGAGCAAGTGTGCCGCCGCCGGGGGCTTGATGCCACGCAGTTGATCCGCAGCTTGGAAAATGCCCTGAACACGCCGCAAAACACCGCCCCGGTGCTGGAAGCCTTGCCCGTTGATTTGGTGGTGGAATACCTGCGGCACGCCCATGCGGTTTTCATCAAACGCACCTTGCCTTACATGGCGCACCTCGTGGAAACATTGCGCCCCGAAACCGCCGCCTGCGTGAAGGATTTGCAACTGCTGTTTCCGCTTTTTGTCGAGGATTTCATCATTCACATCCACGAGGAAGAAGACACGTTTTTCCGCCACGTACAACTGCTCCAACAAGCCCGGAATCGCAAAGTCCCGACCGGAAAGGTTTTCTTTGAACTCGAAAAGCATTCGGTGCAGCATTTTGCGATGGACCACGAAACGCACGACGACGAGATGGCCGGCATTCGCGAAATCACGAACCAGTACACCTTGCCCGCCGGTTGCAGCCAACACCTGAAAGTGGTCTTCGCCGAACTGAAAGCCTTTGAAACCGACCTGATTACGCACGCACGCGTCGAGAACGAGATACTATTCCCCAAAGCCTTGGTTCTTGAGAAAGAAGTGAAAGACCTCCTGCGCCACTCCGCCCAGTGGAACTAAATGGCATAGGGCAAGGAGCATGGAGCAAAAGGCACTTTAGGTAATTTTTGCCCAAAATGCCCTCTGCCCAACCTCTCTGTCCTATGCGCCATGCTCTCTGCTCAAAGCCTCTATGCCTCGCATCCTTGCCATTGACTACGGACTGAAACGCACCGGGCTGGCCGTGACCGACCCGCTGCAAATCATCGCCTCGCCGCTCGACACGGTGGCTACGCACCAACTGATGGATTTTCTGAAAAACTACACGCAACAGGAAGAAGTGGAGGTGTTCGTGGTGGGCCAGCCCAAGCAGGCCGACAACACGGCTTCGGAAATTGCGCCGCATGTGGAAGGTTTCGTGAAGCGACTCGGCGTACAGTTTCCAGACACGCCCATCCACCGCGTGGACGAACGTTTTACGTCACGCATGGCCCAGCAGACGTTGATTGCGGGTGGCATGAAAAAGAAAGACCGTCAAGACAAAGCCAACGTGGACAAGGTCAGTGCGGCCATCATTTTGCAGTCTTTTATGGAATCGCGTGCAAACTCAGAGGTCAGAACGCAGAGGTCAGAATGAAATACGCTTGCACCCACAGGGCCGACTGTTTGGAGCAACCGGGACTATCTTAACGCAAAAGCTCCGTCGTAGCAACCCGATTGACAACACGACATCGGGTCGCTCCTACGGAGCTTTTTTCTGCGAATCTTCTGTATTTCTACAGACAGGTCGTCCCTACGGAACTTTGCCGTTTTGGGCAACTTTTGCCCAAAACGCCTGTCGAAAAATTTTGAATTCTTAATTCGCAATTCTGAATTAACTTCATTTGCCGCCCGCCGCGCCGCTTTTCTCCGCCGCATTCTTCACATACTTGTCCAGCCAGTTGTTCATTTCCCAGAGCATGTGCAGCAGCGACTCCTTGGCCGTATAGCCGTGGCTTTCGTACGGCAGGAACACCAGCCGCGTCGTGGCCCCGAATCCTTTCAGTGCGTTGTAGTACCGCTCCGACTGGATGGGGAAAGTGCCCGTGTTGTTGTCGGCTTCGCCGTGGATGAGCAGCAGCGGCGTTTTCATTTTGTCGGCGTTCATGAACGGCGACATGGTGTTGTAAACCTGCGGAGCCTGCCAGTAAGTGCGTTGTTCGTTTTGGAAGCCGAACGGCGTAAGCGTGCGGTTGTAAGCCCCGCTACGGGCAATCCCTCCCCGAAACAAACTGCTGTATGACAGCAAGTTGGCCGTCATAAACGCCCCGTACGAGTGGCCGCCTACGCCCACGCGATTAACATCCACCACGCCCAGCCGCACGCCTTCGTCAATCGCCGCCTTGGCACTGACCACCAATTGCTCCACGTAGGTGTCGTTCGGTTCCTTGTCGCCTTCGCCGACAATCGGGATGCTGGCGTTGTCCAGAACGGCGTAGCCCATGGTCACGAAGGCTGCCGCTCCCCAGTAGCTGATGCGGTTGAACTGGTACGGCGAGCCTTGCACCTGCCCGGCTGCGTCCTTGCTTTTGAACTCGGTCGGGTAGGCCCACAAAAACGTGGGCAGCGGGCCGTCCTCTTTCTTGTAGCCGACGGGCAGATACAGCGTGGCCGTCAGGTCAACGCCGTCGGCGCGTTTGTAGCGGAGTTGCTGCTTTTGCAAGCCTTTCAGGTTCGGGTACGGATGCGGAAAACGGGTCACTTGCAACGGTGCGATGCGTTTGGCGAGGTTTCGCACGAAATAGTTCGGGTTTTCGTCGGGCGACTCGCGGGTGGTGAGCAACACGCCACGGGCTGCGTCCAGCACGGCCACAGGCCGCTCGAAATACGGCTGTTGCGAACGCCACAACTCGCGGGTTTGCTTGGTGTCCAGGCTAAGGCTGCTTACGAACGGACGGTCGCCTGCGGGCGAGGCACCGGTGGCGTTCACCATCAGGATTTCGCGTTTGGGCAGCAGGTTCAACACCTCGCGACCGTAGGCGTTGCGGCGGGTATCGGGCTGACCAGGGTCGTTGTAACGGTCTTCGTACGAACGGTCGAACAACGCGGCAGCCTGCCAGTTGGCCGGGTTGACGGTTTTGGTAACCGTCCGGCGGGTTTGCCACCAGAACTCCTCGGCCAATGCCGTGGTGGCGTCGCCCCACGTAAAGCCTTGGAAACGGTAAGCGGCTGCGTAAACTTCCTTCGGCTCGGCGGCAAACGGTGCTTCGGTCATAAACACCTTGTCGCGGATGTCAGCCTTCACTTTCGGATCGCCGTTGTCTTGGGCCACCGTGTAGTAAACCGAGGCCGGAGCATCGGCCCGCCACTCAAAGTCACGCGGGCCGACCGGCGCACCGTCTGGGCTGTAGGGTACGTTTTCTTGCAGCGGGCCGTCGTTCAGCGTCTTCACCAATTGTCCATCGGCTGAGAAAACATCCGTCCGCAGTGGAAACTGATAGACCGGAACCAAGTAGGAAAACGGCCGATGCACCGTCTCGACCATCACATAACGCCCGTCGGGCGAAGGCGTGGCCGAGGCCACAATGCCCGGTTGCCCAATGGGCTGGGCTGCGCCGTCCAGCGACAGCCGCATCACTTGGGCCGTGGCGTAATGCTCGAACAGCCGCTCGTCGGACGGGTTTTTGAGCAAATCTTGGTACGTAGGGGCTTGTCCTTTGCGGCCGCCCGTGTTGTCTTGTGCCGTAGGGCCGACTGGCACGCGGCTTACGTTTGGTGCCGCGCCGCGTCCGGCGGGAACGGCCTTCACAACCAGCGTTTTGCTGTCAGACACCCACCGGAACGGCAGGCCATAGACGGCGTTCAGGGCCAAGTCGCCCACTTTGCGGGCGGTGGCAGTGGAGACATCGGCCACGTACAAGTCCATGCGCGAGTCGGTGGTGTGGGCAAAGGCGATTTTCGCCTCGTCAGGCGACCACTGCACGTAGCTCAGTTGGGCGTTGGCGGGCAATCCCGAAACGGGCGTTTCGGTGCCGTTGGGCAGTTTTTTCAGTTTCAAGCCCGTGAGGTACGTGGCGCGACTGGGGCCGTTGTTGGCCGGGTTCAACCGCAAGCCCGCCAGCCGCAACTCGGGCTGCGACAACTCGGCGATGGTAGGGTTGGCGGCACGTTCCAAAATCAACAGGTAATCACCGCGTCCGTTTACGCTCACGCCCGGCGTGGGCGGCACGTTCACAAGGTCGGCGAGGGGCTTGGGCGGGGTTTGGTAAGTCAGTGCGTCTTGTGCCGAGGCGACCGAGCAGACGAAAACAATTTGGGCAAAAAATTGCACAAAAATGCGAGGGCGAAGCATAGGATTGGCAGGGTTTGTTGAAGAAGGCCAAAGTTACCAATCTGCTCGGAAAATGAAAGAGAAGGGAGGAGCGGTGTGTTGGAAAAGGCGTTTTGGCAAAAAAATGCTCAAAACGACAACGTGCGGGAAAAACCTTCATAGGGTTCTGAACCCTATGAAGGTCGTACAGGCGTTTTGGGCAAAAAACGCCCAAAACGCTTTGCTTCTCTACTTTGGGAAGAGGCCGGAAAAAGTCTTTTACTGAAACCGGATACAAGTCCAAGTGGCTTCGGCTACAGGCACATCGTCCACGTAGGCCACGCCCGACTGGCGCACCACCTTGCTGCCGAGTTTCAGGTTTTTGACAATCATTTTGACGGTTTTGCCAAACTCGACGTAGGCATGGAAGCACGCCGATTCGATGCCCGCCAGCCCGAACAGCCCTTCCGAGCTGGTGCCTTGCAGTTTGCGAGCACCGGCCCCACCGCACTGGGCCAGCGACTCGACGAGAATCATGCCGGGCACGAAGCACGGGTCGGCGGCCGCGTCGTTGGGGGAGAACAGTTCGCTGAAGTCGAAGATTTTGGTGCCCACAATCTCGTCAATCGTGACGGACAGCAGATGGTCCACGTACAGGAACGGGTCGCGGTGCGGCAGGAGGTTTTCTATCTCGCGCATGGAATAAGGAGAGTTCGGTATGGTTTTTCCGAGAAAATCATGCTTGCAAAAGCGACGGGGTCTCTGCCAACCAAACATACCGAAAACGTGCCAGACAAACAAGACCGGGCGGCACGGGGCCGGTTTTTTCCGTATCTTTGCCGCGCAATTGGCGTTTTTCGGCCTGAATGCCCAATGGTGAGTCTTGGTTCTTGGCAACCGACCACTGACAACCGACTACTGACGACTAATCACTGACGATTGACCACCCTCGATTATGATTTACCCGATTGTCGCTTACGGCGACCCTGTTTTGAAGAAAACCGCCCAGCCCATTGAAAAAGGAACCGACCTGAAAAAGCTGGTGGCCGACATGTACGAAACCATGTACAACGCCAACGGCGTGGGCTTGGCCGCGCCGCAAATCGGCATGAGCATCCGGCTGTTTGTGGTGGACGGCAGCCCGATGGACGAGGACGACGAGACGCTGAAAACGTTCAAGAAGGTGTTTGTGAACCCGACGGTGATGGAAGAAACCGGCGACGCGTGGGCGTTTGAAGAAGGGTGCCTGAGCATTCCCGGCATCCGGGCCGACGTGAACCGCCCGCCCAAGGTGACCGTCCGGTATTTCGACGAAGACTGGAACGAACACACCGACACCTACGACGGCTTGGCCGCCCGCATCATCCAGCACGAGTACGACCACCTCGAAGGCGTGCTGTTTGTGGACAAAATCTCGGCCATGAAAAAACGCCTCATCCAGTCCAAACTGACCGACATCAGCCGGGGCAAAGCCCGCGCCGACTACCGGCTACGGTTTGCGAAGTAGGCGTTTTTTGTCGGGAATCCGATGCTACTGTGGTTTTTGTGACGTGTGCAATCGCCTGAGCATTGGTTTCACTCGTTCTATGCAAAGGTATTTTTTTGAAAAAGCTGTTTTGGGCAATTTTTGCCCAAAACGCTATAAAATAGCAATAATCGTTCTTCACTTCGCCATCCAGTAAGCGACCGTAGCCAACACCGTACACAGCGTGTAAAGCGCAACCGTCCCGTCCTTGTTAATGCGGCGGCGCAACAATACATAGGCCGCCAGCACACCCGCAGAAATCACCGTCACCAATATCTTTTGCAGGTACGCGCCGCTCACGAAACTGTCAACCAGCCAAGCCAGCGACACGCCTATCATCAACGGAACTGCGGAGAAGTCGAACAGGGAATCAATGCCGCTGCCGTCGCCGGGGTACTTTTCAATGATTTTTTGGGTCTTCATTGTTCAATTTTGAATGGTGGAATGAGAGAATGATTGAAT
>JALOMD010000441.1 GCA_025455595.1 Cytophagales bacterium
CACAACATGAATGTTGTGCTACTGCAACGTTGTACCACGGCGTTTTAAACAAAAAATGCCCAAAACGGTGGGCAACCAAACCGGAAAAACAGGAGAAGACACGCGGTGGGAAACTCAGAAGAACGGCAGCCAGACGGTGGCTGCCCAAAAGACAAACTCCTTCAAATGGGCACGCAAAACCTTGAGCGACTTGGTGATGTGATACTCTACGGCTTTCTCCGACAAACTGACGCGGTTGGCAATCTCCCGGACGGGCAGTTCTTCAAACCGGCTCATGCGGAAAATCTCCTGCGACTTGGCAGGCAGTTGCTCCAACGCCGCTTCCAAGGCCGCCATTAAGTCGTTGGCGGCCATTTCAAGGCCCGCTTGCTCGCTGTCAGCGGCTACCGGTGTGTTCTTGCGCCTCATCACATGATTACGGATATGGCTAATGACCATATTGCGGGCAGCCAACCCCAGATAAGCAGCCAAAGATGTGCGGATTCTTATCCGTTCGCGTTTTTGCCAAAGGATGACGAACAGTTCTTGGGTAATGTCTTCGGCCAGTTCCTTCGATTGCAGCGTGAACAATGCCGTGCGATACACCCGCAGCCAGTGCCGTCGGTATATTTCCTCAAAAGCAGCCCGGTCGCTGGCGTGCAGGCGTTCGGCAAGTTGGCTGTCGTCACACTCCGTAAGTGACTTCATGACAAACGGTTGTTAAAAATAGAAATATCTCAATAAGGTTTTAAACATAACCAAGCTGTTTGATAAATGCAACGTGTTTGCAATGCAATTGTTGAACGCAAGTTTTTCCTTCCGTTGCGCTTGAAAGCACTGTGTAAGTTTCCGCCTTACTTCGCATCGCAAAAAACGGTCACTTTGGGTGTTACTCGGCGAATATAAGTCCGAGAGCAACTTCCGATTGCAGCATGGACACCAGCTACCGGGCGGCAATCATTCACTAAAAACAATTTGCGTATGCGACAATTTACGATTTGCGCCTTGGCAGCAGCCTTGTTGCTAACTACGGCGGCAACCCCACCTTCGGCGGAGGAACATTACCGGGTCGGTTTGGAGAATTTGCGGAAAAAAGATTATGTGGCGGCCATCGGCAAGTTCACCGAGGCGGTGAGCCTGAACCCCGCATACGCCGATGCCTACTACCAGCGTTCGAAGGCCAAGGTGATGCTGGCCCAGCAAAAAGGCTACATGGACAACGAACACTACACCGACCTGCTGCAAGCCATGCGCTTGGGCAAAACCGAGGCGGTGGCCGAAGCCCGCGAAGGCTACGCCGGCGAATGCGTAGCCGGACTTTCGCACCAAGTGAAACCCGAAGAGGTGTACTGCCTTGATGCAAGTACTGCCACACTGAAACGTGTGCCTGAGCAGTTTGCCCAAATGTCGAATTTGGTGCAGTTGAGTTTGGCCGACAATCAATTGGCGGACTTGACCGCCGTTGCGACACATAACAAAACCCTGCTGTTTTTGGATGTCCGCCGTAATCGGTTAGAATCGCTGCCTGCGGAAATCGGCAACCTGACGTTTTTGCAAGAACTGAACCTGCGCGACAACAGCCTCACCAAACTGCCCGCCGAAATGGCGCAACTGAAGCACCTGCAAGTGCTGAACTTGGCCGGCAACCCGATTGCCGATGCCGAGAAAGACCGCATCCGCCGGATGCTACCCAACTGCCGGGTGTATTTCGGTGAAAACGAGACGGTGGTGAAAGCACGCGGCAACGCCAAGTTTCGGCCCAACCGCCAAGGCAGCTATGCCAACGGCAAGGCTCCCAAGCGTTTCTGATAAAAACAAGTACACAGTAGCGAGTCTTAGAGGCTGTTTGGGGTAATTTTTCGCAGACGAAAAGAGCGGATTTCCGGGCGAGGCCGCAGCCGGAAATCCGCCTTTGCAGCGCGAATAATTACCCCCAACAGCTTCTAAACCCCTATTGGCGACTGACCACTGACGACTAACGACTTTCTTTCCGCATTTTTAGAATCGCTTCCAGTCGCTTGATGGCGGCGCGATTGTGCGGCTCGTTGATGGCTTCGCGCAGCGTTGCCTTTTCGCGTTCGGTGAGCCGCCAGCTTAGCGAGACGCGTTCGTCGCTTTGGCGGCGTTTGGTACTGTCGGCAACGGGCATGGCGGCTGCATCGGCGGGACGCGTGGAGTAGCTGATTTCCACCTGATACACAGGCAGTTTGCCCATCATTTGTCGGGCGTATTCAATCATGTTGTCGTTGTTCACATCTTGGATGTGCGACCAGTTGCGGTACAAACTGCCGATGGGCGTAAACAACCGACTGAACGCCGACCGGTCGGCGTTTTTCTCAATGACGTGTTCTTTGGGAGAGTCGCGGATGGAAAGGAACACCACGCCCGACGTATTCTTGGCAATCCACTCACGGAACACGTACAGGAACCGCACCGCGTCGGCGATGCCGAAGTTGTCGGCGATGCCCGCGTCCATGATTTCCATGGCGGGTGTGCTGGGCAGCGTCACGTTCGGCGTGATGTACGGAAACGTAGCGTTCATGCGCACCGCACTCAAGAAACGCAGTTGGTCGGCCCCTTGCGCCTCGAAAAACCGCCGGAACTCCACGCTTTTCACCTTCGGAAACAACAGCCGCGACGTACCCGGCTCGGCTCCGGTAAGGTACGACACGTGCTGCGACGAAATGTACAGCTTGCGGCCGTCGTTCACGATGGTGGGCGAAAACACGAGCATCGGAATCTGCGCCAGCCGTTCAGGTTCGCGGTAATCGGCGAGGGTTTTGTCCATCACGCCGCCGGTGTTCTGGTTCAATTGCCGTTCAAACGCATAGCCCCGGTCTTTGTAATACCAGTGTCCGTTGTAGTTGAACTGCTGGAACTTGAAAAACAAGTCGCTGACCACCAGCGAGAAAGCGATGGCGTTCAGGTTGTCGCGGGCGATGTTGTCCAAGTACTTCGGGTCGTACAGATTGATCGTAGAGTCGGTTTGGCGGCGTAAGCAAAGTTCACGAAAATAGCTCACGCCCACCAGCCCGCCTGACGCGCCGGTGGCCAAGGCCACGTGCGGCATGAACTGTCCCTGCATGGTGCTGTCAACCACCTGCAAAGCCCGCACAGCCCACAAAGCCGCCCGCTGCCCGCCCCCGCTGGCGCAGAGGAAAACGAGTTTGGGAGAGGAAGCCCCACCCCCGGCCCCTCCCCCATAGGAAGGGGAGAAAATAACTCCCCCTCCTTGGGAGGGGGCTGGGGGGAGGCCTATCCCTTCCCTTGGGGGAGGGCTGGGGTGGGGCATCGGGGCCGGGGCCTTTTTTTTCCACCGTTCCAAAATCGCAATGGTCGAGTCTTTGTCGGCTTGGTAGAACGCCGGGTTGCTGAGGCTGTCGAGCCTGTCCACCGAGTAGTCGGCTTTCGTGGAACTGTAGTCAAGCCCGAACGCCTCGTAATCGGTTTGGATGGCTTGTCGCTTCACGAGTTCGTTGTAACCCAGCACGACCACCAAAAACACCGGCACCGCCCATTTGCCCAACCAGAAAGTCATGGCCCCGACGAACAGCACGGCCAGCGTGAAAAAAAGCAGGATGCTGGCTCCGGCCGGAATCTGGAAACCCGGCAAATCGCGAAAAATGCCCAGCCCGATGACGATGAGGAAAACAAAGACCTGAATGATGAACGCGTTGAGGTGGTTTTGGCGCAGCACTTTCAGGGCCGCCGCCAAGTCAATGATCTGGCTTTCGGCGGGTTGGATGCGCAGCCGGGCGTTCACAAACCATTCGACATGCATGCCGTAACGCCGCACGCTGTCCACCTTCTTACGCATCACGTTCACGCGGGTCACCTTGCGTTTGGGTTGCAGCGGCGCAGCGGCACCTACGGCCAGCACCTTGAAGATGTCCTTGTTGGTACTGGTGAAATAAAGGAAAAGCACCTCGGTGACGGCCGCAAAACCCAACAGCAACCCCAAGGCTTCCCAAGCGATGTCGGCGGCGGCCATGCCCTCGCGGTACTGGAAACGCACGAAGCAAACCAAGTAAACAACCACAAACACCAGCGGAATCAGGCTGTTGTTGATGCTGAACTTGCGGCAAAAATCCGCAGCGGTGCGCATCGAGAATGTAGCTGGTGATGTGGAAGGCCATGGTGAACCCGCCCAAGGCCACGCCGAGGATGAACAAACTGCCGAAACTGACGTGGTGGTTGTATTCCGGGTCGAGGAACAGGTACGGGATGCCGAACAGCGTACCGAACTCCTGCATCACCACGCCGAACAGCACCACCCAAAACACCAGCAGCCACTGGTTTTTTTTCAGGTGCAGCAACAACAGTTGCACCGGGAAAAAATAGTAAACGGCGTTGCCGTATTCCTTCAAGCGTTTGGGAAACATGGAACTGGACGGTGGTGGATCGAAAAAATGCCTCAGCAATTTCGCTGAAATTTCGGATTTGCAAGGTTCCGAAGTGCTGCCCGAAATCACATCGATAATCGGCGTTTTAGGCAAAAATTGTCAAATCCCGCAACAGGCGGGAATGCTCAAAACGCACGCCAAAAGATGTAGATGGGGATGGATTTTTCTGTTTTCGTGTGCAAAAAGAGCGTTTTGGGCAAATTTTGCCCAAAACGGTGGATTGTCAGAACCTTGATTGACTTCGTCGAACTGACGTTTCGTAGGATTCGAGAATGAACATGATTATTCGCTTTTCAATCAAGGCGATCCTTGAATCCGACGAAACGTCAGTTCGACGAAGTCAATCAAGGTTTTGACAAGAAAGCGTTTTAGCCGTTTTTCGCCCAAAACGCCTCGCGCCTCGCCTCTTCGCAAATCATTCCGATTTCCGAAATCCGCATTCCCCATTCCATTGATATTATTGCTAATTTTGCGGCAAAAACCGAAACGATTGGCTTAGGTTTCCGGTTGTTCATCCAAGCGGTTTTTCCGACCAATCAATACCCTCGACTCACCCCTCCCGACGAATGGATAACATCCGTAATTTCTGCATCATTGCCCACATTGACCACGGCAAAAGCACCTTGGCCGACCGCCTGCTGGAATTTACCAAAACCGTGGCCCACCGCGACATGCAGGCGCAGTTGCTCGACGACATGGACTTGGAACGCGAACGTGGTATCACCATCAAGAGCCACGCCATCCAGATGAACTACACCTACCAAGGCCAGCCGTACACGCTGAACCTGATTGACACGCCCGGCCACGTGGATTTTAGCTACGAGGTGTCGCGGTCTATTGCCGCTTGCGAAGGGGCGTTGCTGCTCGTGGATGCGTCGCAAGGCATTGAGGCCCAGACCATCTCGAACTTCTTCTTGGCTTGGGGCAACAACCTGACCATCATTCCGGTGCTGAACAAGGTGGACTTGCCCGGTGCCATGGTGGAGGAAGTGAAGGACGAAATCGTGGACCTGATTGCCTGCGACCGGGACGAAATTATCCACGCCAGCGGCAAGGCGGGCATTGGCATCGAGGACATCCTCAACGCGGTGGTGGAGCGGATTCCGGCCCCGCAAGGCGATCCCAAAGGCCCGCTGCAAGCCCTCATTTTCGACTCGGTTTTTAACTCATTCCGGGGCATCGAAGTCATTTTCCGCGTCAAGAACGGCACCCTGCGCAAAGGTGAGAAGGTGAAGTTCATGGCCACCGGCAAGGAATACAACGCAGACGAAATCGGCATCCTGCGCCTCGACAAAGAACCGCGCGAAACCGTCGGGGCCGGCGACGTGGGCTACCTGATTTCAGGCATCAAGGAAGCCCGCGAGGTAAAGGTGGGCGACACGATTACGCACGTCGAACGGCCCGCCGCCGAGCCGATCAAGGGTTTTGAAGACGTGAAGCCGATGGTGTTCGCGGGCATTTATCCGGTGGAAACATCGGAATACGAAGACCTGCGCGACGCGATGGAAAAGCTTCAGCTAAACGATGCTTCGCTGGTGTGGGAGCCGGAAACCTCGGCGGCCCTTGGTTTCGGCTTCCGGTGCGGCTTCTTAGGCATGTTGCACATGGAAATCGTGCAGGAACGCCTCGAACGCGAGTTCGACATGACGGTGATCACCACGGTGCCGTCGGTGCAGTTCATCTGCCACACCAGCCGCGACGAAACCATCACCATCCACGCCCCGGCCGACATGCCCGATCCGAACAACATCGCGCACATCGAGGAGCCGTTCATCAAGGCGCAAATCATCACCAAGTCCGAATACGTAGGCCCGGTCATAGCCCTTTGTATGGACAAACGAGGCATTATTAAAAACCAACACTACATCACTGCCGACCGCGTGGAAATGACCTTCGAACTGCCGCTTTCGGAAGTGGTGTTCGACTTTTTCGACCGGCTCAAGACGATTTCACGCGGCTACGCCTCGCTGGATTACGAACTCATCGGCTACCGCACGTCCACGATGGTGAAACTGGACATCATGCTCAACGGCGACAAAGTGGACGCGCTGTCGGCCATCGTGCACCGCGACAAAGCCTACGAATGGGGCAAACGCCTCTGCGAAAAACTCCGCGAACTGCTGCCCCGCCAGCAGTTTGAAATCGCCATCCAAGCGGCCATCGGGCAGAAAATCATCGCCCGCGAAACCATCAAGGCTCTGCGCAAAAACGTGTTGGCCAAGTGTTACGGCGGCGACATCAGTCGGAAACGCAAACTGCTTGAAAAGCAGAAGAAAGGCAAAAAGCGGATGCGCCAAGTGGGCAGCGTGGAGATTCCGCAAGAGGCGTTCATGGCCGTGCTGCGACTGGAATCGTGA
>JALOMD010000442.1 GCA_025455595.1 Cytophagales bacterium
GACTCCCGCGCCGATGTACGGCAAAACTTCGTGGCGGTTCCCGACCTACAACATGGCGATTCCCGACCAGTTCCGGGCCGATGTTTTCATGGAGGAATTCAACCAGCGGTTCATGGGCGAAGGCAAAACCATGCCGCAGGTACTCACGCTGATGCTGCCCAACGACCACGGAGCCGGCGAACGCCCCAAGGCCGGGTTTCCGTTCCGAGAAAGCTACATGGCCGACAACGACTTGGCCGTGGGTCGGGTGGTGGAGTTTTTGTCGCGTACGCCGTATTGGAAAAACATGGTGATTGTGATTACCGAAGACGACTCGCAGGGCGGCGTGGACCACGTGGATGCGCACCGCAGCGTGCTGATGGTGATTTCGCAAAACGATGTGGACGCTGCTCGGTGTGCCGTTCCTGAACCAATACGATGCCGGAGCCGCCGACTTCGCCGACTTCTTCACCGACCAACCGGACTTCACACCTTACGACGCGCTGCCGGTGGACAAACGCATCTTCGACCCACAAAAAGCCCTCGACCCGCTGGACGAAAAATTCAACTGGAAAGCTCTGAAAGAATCGCCCGGCTTGGACGACGAGGATTATTTGATCAAGACGCGCAAGGAAGAGGACAAAAAAGTGCTGGAAGAACGTGATTATCAGGCCAATCCGCGTTTGAAGCGAAAGAAGAAAAAGGGGCCTCCCCCAACCCCCTCCCAAGGAGGGGGCTTTTGAAACGTTTTGGGCAAAAATTGCTTAAAACGCCATTGTTTTGAATCTAATTACTGAAAAAATACAGCAGTTTCTCAGTAATTTGCCTTAGTATATTGTCGTAAAAATAGTCAATGGAAGCAGCCGAGATAATCGTAACAGAAGACATTGCCAGACAACTGATAAAAAGCCAGTTTCCACAGTGGAAGAATCTTCCTGTCAGACAAATCGACAATTTCGGTTCCGACAATACACTGTATCGCCTCGGTGATGATTGGCTCATCCGGTTGCCCCGTCATCAGGCAGCGGAACAGCAATTATTGAAAGAGCATTTTTGGCTGAAGAAGATGGCTCCGTTCTTGTCTGTTTCTGTACCCATGCCTGTTTCGGCAGGAAAGCCCAGCGAAGAATATCCTTTTCAATGGTCTGTCTATCGGTGGATTGAAGGCGACATCTACAAGGCAGACCGTTTCAAAGACTCGGACGAAGCCGTGTGGTCTATAGTTCGGTTCCTGTCTGAATTGCAGAAAATAGACACCACAAACGCGCCGCAGCCCGGCGAAGAAAATAATTTTCGTGGCGTGCCCCTGGCAGTACGCGATGCGCAAACCCGCATCGCCATCAAAGACTTGGCCGATGTTTATGATGGAAATTTGCTTACCGAAATCTGGGATTTCGCCTTGAAAACACCGGCTTGGAACAGAAAACCCGTCTGGATTCACGGCGACTTGCATTGGGGAAACATCCTGACGAATGAGGATCAAATTGTGGGTGTTATTGATTTTGGTTGTTTGGGTGTAGGCGACCCCGCAACTGATGTGATGGCGGCTTGGGTGCTGTTCTCGCCCGAAGCAAGAAAGGAATTCAAGCAAGCCTTGAATGTGGACAACGACACTTGGGTAAGAGGCATGGGCTGGGCATTGTCTTGGGCAGCCATTGCGCTGCCCTATTACTTGCCTAAAAAACACCTGCTTGCCGACATCGCGACTTTTACGATGAACAACATTCTGGCTGATTACCGTCAGAATTCCCGGTTTTTCTAATCAATCTATCAATGCGGTTGCCACAGGTTGAGAATGAAAAAGTCACGTGGTTTTCACGAAAAGAATCTCCATAAAAAAGCGTTTTGAGCAATTTTTGCCCAAAACGGCAAACGCAAAACGGCAAACGAAGCATCGAAGTACGAAGCATCGAAAATTCACCAATCCATGCGCGGCATGGCACTCACGCTTTGGTCGGCGAAGTCGCCGCGCAGGGCTTTGTAGTAGGCGGCCATTGCAATCATGGCTGCGTTGTCGGTGCAGTACTCAAACTTGGGGATGTAAACGTTCCAGCCCCGTTCGGTTCCTTCCTTTGCCAGCGTGTCGCGCAGCCCCCGGTTGGCCGACACGCCGCCCGCAATGGCTATCTCGCGGATGCCCGTGTCTTGGGCCGCCTTCTTCAGTTTTTTCAGCAGAATCCGCACCAGCGCAAACTGTAGGCTGGCGCAAATGTCGTTCAGGTTCTCGGCCATGAAGTTGGGATTGCGGGCTTTTTCGTTCCGCAAAAAGTACAAAAAAGCCGTTTTGAAGCCGCTGAACGAATAGTCGTAGCCGGGCATCTCCACGTCCGGGAGGGCGAACCGGTGCGGGTTGCCCGTTTCGGCGTGTTTGTCTATCAGCGGCCCGCCCGGATACGGCAATTCAAGCAGTTTGGCGGCTTTGTCAAACGCCTCGCCCACGGCATCGTCCTGCGTCTGCCCGATGATTTCCATCTCCAGATAGTCGTTCACCCGCACGATTTGCGTGTGCCCGCCGCTTACGGTCAGGCATAAGAACGGAAACACCGGATGCGGTTTTTCTATAAAATGTGCCAAAACGTGGGCCTGCATGTGGTGTACGTCAATCAGTTGGATTCCCAAGCCCAACGCCATTGCCTTGGCAAACGACGTACCCACCAGCAACGCACCGAGCAACCCCGGCCCGCGCGTAAACGCAATGGCCGTGAGGTCTTGCTGCGCCAGGCCCGCATCGGCGAGGCTCTGCGCCACCACGGGCACGATGTGCTGCTGGTGGGCACGCGAGGCCAGTTCCGGCACCACGCCGCCGTATTTGCGATGGATGGCCTGCGTGGCCACCACGTTGGACAGGATGCGGCCATCGCGCAGCACGGCGGCGGAGGTTTCGTCGCAAGAGGATTCAATGGCAAGAATAGTCACGTTCGTTTAACGTTTATCGTTTCACGTTTAACGTTTATCGTTGGTCGTTTTGGGCTAAAAACGTAAAACGATAAACGTGAAACGTTACAACGAATGCGGACACGTTTTTTCGGTTTAAATTCGTTACTTTGGAACAGGAATTGCGGACAATTGATTCGCGGAAGCATTTTGGATCGAGAACACGCGAGAACCCAATGCCAAAAGCCGAAACGAAATCTGTCGTTTTTCTGTACAAATCAGAAAACAACGACGAACACAAAAGCGTTTTGGTCAAATTTTGCCCAAAACGCACAAAGTTTGTTTGTTAGGAACGAACAGGCGGTTTAAGCAAAAATCGTCGAATCCCGCAATCGGCGGGAACGCCCAAAACGCCAATTCGGATTGCAAATCCGAAACAGTCGGGTTCGGGATTACAAATCCCGAACAGCAGTTGCAGGGTTCGGGATTGGCTTCGCCGAACTTGCGTTTGCAAATCCCGAACAGCAATCAGGAATCTGACCTCTGCATTCTGACCCCCGACAAGCCTGCCAAGCTGAAAGCATGGTCGGGGCAGGCTTCTGACCTAAAATTCGTACTTCGTAACTCGTAAATCGTACTTCTGAATGTGGCAATTTGTCAAGAGAGTCGTCGCCCGTGTCATCTACTCCATCCCGCTGTGGCTGTTGTTGGTGCTGGGCGTGTTGGCTGCCTTGCAAACCACCACCGTGCAAACCTACCTGGCCAGCCACGCCACCCGCTATTTGTCTGACAAAATCGGCTATCCGATTGACATTGAGTATCTTAACGTCCGTTGGCCCGACTACGTGGTGGCTCGCAATGTGCGCATCCTGGATCGTGAGCAAAACCGCATGATCGAAGTTGGCGAGTTGCAAGTGGACTTCCAATGGGCCACGCTGATTGACGGCAAGAACATTTTCCTCGACAAAGTCGTCGTCAAGAACGGCTCGATACGGCTGGTGCGCAACAACCGGGTCAAAGGGCTGAACATCGACGGCTTCATTGCCGAGCTGGACAAACTGCTGAACCCGCCGCGCAAAACCAAACGCAAAGGCCCGCCGCCCGTGTTCGAGATTGAGCAGGCGTGGCTCAACAACGTGCAGTTCTCGTTCGACGACCAGCGCAAGGACACCATCCGCGACGGTTTCGACTACTACCACTTCGCCATAGACAGCATCCAAGGGCTGGCGCACCACCTGCGTTTCGTGGCCGACACCATCCAAACCGACATCGAAAACCTGCAAGGCCAAGACAACCGCACCAACCTCGACATACACCGGCTCACCTCGCAGTTTATGTACACGCGGCACAGCATCGCGCTGTCTGCCATGAAACTCGACGTGGGTAACAGCACGCTGGGCGAGTCCATC
>JALOMD010000443.1 GCA_025455595.1 Cytophagales bacterium
TCCCGACAAGCCTGCCAAGCCGAAAGCCTGCCCCGATTGGTCGGGGGCATGGTCGGGACAGGCAGTTGCGGGATTTGACAATTTTCGCCCAAAACGCCCGTCTGCTGTCTTTGGCGAGCCTGTGATTCCGGTCTGACGCACCGCGTGCAGACCTGCGTGTTACGGGCGTTTTAAGCAAAAATCGCCTAAAACGCTTAAGCGAAACAAAACTTTACACAACCTCGCAGGCAATTTTTGACAAAAAACCTGTGGGAAACAGTTTTTTACAGCAAAATATTGGTTTTCATAACGCAAAACACCCACGGCTGATTGATAACCGTGGGTGTTTTGCGCTATGAATGCTGTGCATTTGGAATGCGGTTGAGTAAACCGTAACAATTGCACTTCGGTAATTGATCAACAACTACCCAGATTATGCTAACATAAAAGCCCGATTGGGTGTTTTTGCGGTTACAAGTTGCCGGTTTTCAAGCAATTCTTCATTACGCATTCATCATTCAAAATTGGTATGATTCAGTAGTTCGGGTTCTGTTTCAGCACGGGCCTGCCGTTGAGCGAACTGTTTGTTATTTCAAGCAACGGAATCGGGTAGTATTCGTGCTTGCCCTTCACGAAAGTCGCCCCTGTGAAATAAGCCCGCAGCCGGTTCTCGCGTTGCATGTACGTATTCAACACCTGGTCGGCGACACCCCAGCGGACAAGGTCGAAGAAGCGGTGGCCTTCCAGAGCCAGTTCCAAACGGGTTTCGAACTGCAAGGCCTTCCGTGCAGTAGCTTGGTCGGGCCACGCGGTTGCGTACGTTGCGACTACGTAATTGGCGGCGTTGGTGCCGTCCGCGTTTTTTACGAAGCCGTCGGGGTTGGCCGCCCGTTGGCGTATCTGGTTAACCAGCGTGCGGGCCGGTTCCAGGTTGCCCAACTCGATTTCGCATTCGGCCAACATGAGCAGCACGTGGGCGTAGCGAATCAGGCGGGTGTTGTTGGCGTTCAGGCGCGGGTTCAGGGCAAACGTGTTGGTGCCGACATCGGAGCGGTAGAACAGGTGCTTTTTCGATACGTACGGGCCGCCGTTGCCTTGGTCACGTATCCACGATTTGCCGGGCATCGGCCCCCAGTCCAGGAACGGAATGCTCCGTCTGCCAACCGTCCAGTCCAGGCGGGGGTCAACCGAGCCGCTGTAAGGGGTGAACGGCTGGTTAGCCTCAATGCCTTGGTCGCTTGTCACGTCCGAGTCATTGAAAGTGTCGAGCAGCGGCAAACCGTCGGAACCGGTCTTGTAGGCATTGACGAGGTTTTGCGACGGCTGGAAGAAGCCGCAACAGGTAGTGGGGCCGGCATAAGGATAGTTTAGCGTAGCTCCGTTGTTGCCGTTTTCGCCGCCGCCCGCACCGTCGTTCACGGAGTTCTGCACCTCAAACACCGACTCGGCGTTGTTGTTCATCGCAGCCCTGAAGTTGTCGTGATAACGTTCCATGAGCCGGTAGCGGCCGCTGCCCACAATAGCCGTGAGCAAGGTCTTGGCATCGGCCCATTTTTTCTGGTACATCTGTGCCTTGGCAAGCGTGGCGGCGGCGGCCCACTTGGTGACACGGCCCGGTTGCGCCTGGCGTTCGGGCAGGTTGTCGTAGGCAAACTTCAGGTCGGCCTCGATGTCGGGCCAAATGTCCTTGTCGTTCGGAATCTTGGTGCTGTTGGGGTCTTCCGGATTGTAGGTTTTCTCGTCCAGATACGGCACGTTGTTCCACATGCGTTTCGCTTCGAAGTGATACCAAGCCCGCAAGAACCGCGCTTGGGCTGCTATCTGTACTTTCTCAGCCTCGGTCAGGTCGGTTGTTTTTTCCAAGACGCGCAGCACGTCATTCGAGCGGGCCACCCCGTCGTACACGGTGCGCCACTTGCCCCGGAAATGGTTGTTGTCCGACAGGATGTTCTTGATTTCAATGAACGTGATTTCCGGCTGGTCGCCCGATGTCGAGCCTTTGTACGCATCGTCGGCGGCCACGCTGCCGTATATCCAGTTGTCGGCCGAGCCGTGCCATGAAGTGGCCCCGGCCCCCACGCCGTCCAGCAGCGAATAAGCACCCACCAACAAGAAGTTGACCCCGTTGCGGTTTTGCAGGGCGGCTTCGTCAAACACCGCCGGGGGTTTCACATCCAGAAACGAGTCTGAGCAGCCTGCGGTCAGGAAGACGGCCAGCAGTGCTGACACTATGGTTGTCCTTTTCATATATCCGTTGTATTGTGTGATTAGCAAAAGATTTTGAAAACCGTTTTGGGTATTTTTTGCCTAAAACGCCAAGCAATCACTCGTATCCGGTGCAAACCGTCTTCCGAGCAAAAGACATCGGGTTCAAAAGCTGACGCTTAGGCCAACCAGCCATGTCTTGGCTACCGGATACAAGCCTTCGTCAACACCCATGTGGCGGTCTTGGTTGGTTTGGCCTGCCTGGGAGTTGCGTACGTTCACCTCAGGATCCATGCCGGTGTACCGGGTGATGGTGAACAGGTTCTGGCCCTGCACATAGACTTGCGCCGTGCCGCCGCCCAGTTTGCTCATCAGGCCGCGCGGCAGGTTGTAAGACAGTTGGATGTTCCGCATCCGCAAGTACGAGCCAGATTCCAGATAATAGGTCGAGGGCACCGAACTCACATTGTCGGCGGCTCGCACAATGGGCAGCATGGCGTTGCTGTTGTCGGCACCCGGCCGCCACGACTGCTCGTACATGCGGATGCTGCGGTTGCCGCCGAAAGTGGGGAAATCCGTCCAGTAGCGGACGTAGTTGAAGATTTGGTTGCCGTACACGCCTTGGCCGAACACCTGGATGCCGAAGTTCTTGTAGTTCACGCTTACGTTCAGGCCGTAGCTGAGCTTGGGGTGCGGCGAGCCGATGATGGTGCGGTCGGCGGGGGTGATCAGGCCGTCGGGTACGCCGTTTGGCCCGCTGATGTCGCGGTAGCGGAATGTTCCGGCACCAACCACGCCCGTGCCTTCGGGGGTTCGGTAGGTGACCACGTCGTTGTAGCCGCGCCAAATCGGGCCTTGGGCCGCCTCTTCCGGCGTATTGTTGATGCCGTCAATAATGTAGCCGAAGAAAGACGAGATGGGATGGCCCTGCTGCGTCACAGTCATGGCGGGCAGGCGGGTTGCAAACCCGAAATACTGCGTGTTGGGGTCGCCGTTGGTGGTGGTCACTGTGTTGCGGTAGGTCGAGACGTTGGCCGTGACGTTGAAGGTGAGTTCGTTGTTCAACGCCTTGCCGTTGTAGCCCAGTTGCAGCTCCACGCCCCGGTTGCGGAACGCGGCGATGTTACGGAACGGGTTGGTGGCGTTGCCCGCCGTGAACGGCAACTCAACCGGGAAGAGGGCATCCGAGGTTTTGCGGTCGAACCAGTCGAAGGAAACGTCAACCCGGCCTTTGAGCAGCGTGGCATCCAGGCCGAAGTCAAGCTGGGTGGTCGTTTCCCACTTGGCTTGTGCGTTGCCGAACTGGAACAGGTCGTATCCCTGCAAAGCCGACGAGCGGGAGCCGGTCAAGTCGTAGAAACTGTTGGCCGGACTGGTGCCGTAGAACGTGTACGGGTTGAAGTTACCGATTTCCTGGTTGCCGGTCTGGCCCCAACTTGCCCGCAGTTTCATGTCGTCGAGCCAAGAGTCGGCAAGGTTGCTCAGAAACGACTCCTGCGAGATGCGCCAACCCGCCGACACCGCCGGGAAGTAAGCCACCCGGAAAGCCGGTGCAAACCGCGAGGAACGGTCGCGGCGCAGGGTGCCGCTCAGCAGGTACTTGTCGTCGAACGAGAAGTTGGCCGTGGCGAATTCGGAAGCCAACCGCCAGTAGGACGCGTTGCCGTCGTTGGTTTGCGTACCTGCGTTGCCCGCCGCCAAATACCGGTTGTTGGGGTCGTCGGCAGCGAAGCGGCTCCGCACGGCGTTTACAAACTCGAAATAGTTGCGAATGGCCTCGGTGCCCACGATGGCGTTGAGCCGCAGCCGGTTGTTGAACAGCGACGCGTTGTAGGCCAGCGTGTTGGTCCAAGTCCAAGTGAATTGGTGCCCGCCGATTCCGACGACTCGATGTCGCGCGGGGTATAGACCCGCACGTTGAACAGGTTGTAATCAATCCCGAAACTGGTGCGGGCCGTCAGGTTTTTCAGGATGTCAACCTCCGCGTAGGCATTGCCGAACAGCCGGATTTCGCGGTTGGTATTGTCCTTGTTCCGCCATAGGTCTGCCATCGGGTTGCGGGCGTTGTCGAGGTCGCCGCCTTTGGTGCCGGCAAAGTTCCCGGCGACATCATATACTGGCACGATGGGCTGCATCCGGTAGGCGAACGAAACGGCGTTGCTTTCGCTCTGGTTGCTGGTGATGCCCCGCGTCGAGAAGGTGCCGCCCACCCGTTCGGCGTAGGCCACTTGGATGTTCTCGCCCACACGGATGCGTTTGCTCACGTTGAACTCCGTGTTGGCGCGGGCCGTGTAACGCTTGTAGCCTGTGTACTTCATGATGCCGCCTTGGTCGAAGTAGTTGAGCGAGATGGCGTACCGGCCGCCTTCCGTGCCGCCCGAAACACCAATTTGGTGGTTTTGGATGGGAGCCGGATCGAAGATTTCGTCCATCCAGTTGGTGCCTTCTTTGTTAGCCCGCGTGATAAGCCACCGGGTGCGGCGAAACTCAGGTGCGTCAATGTCGGTCGAGTAGTTTTCCATGGCCACGCGGGGGTCGCCTTCCATCGCCCCGTCGGGGAAGATGTAGTCCGGAATGACCGGACGAGCCCCGTTGCCAAACTGGGCGTTGCGCGGGTTGCCGTTCACCAGTATGCCCGAATTGCGGCGCGATTCCCACCACAAGTCGGCGTACTGCTGCGTGTTGAGCAAGTCAAGCAACCTGCCCGCACGCTGGATGCCATAGTAGGCATCGTAGGTGATTTTCGGCTTGCCGGCCTTGCCTTTTTTGGTGGTGATGATGACAACACCGTTGCCGGCGCGGGCACCGTACTGAGAGGCGGCGGCGGCATCTTTCAGCACCTGAAGCGACTCGATGTCGTTTTGGTTCAAGGTGTTCAGGTTGCCTTTGGTGGGCACGCCGTCAATGATGTACAGCGGCGAGTTGTCGTTCAGTGTGCCGAAGCCCCGGATGCGCACAATCACGCCGCCGCCCGGCGAGTTTTCGTTGCCGACGGTCACACCCGCCACGCGGCCTTGCAGGGCCTGGGCCACGTTGGTGGCGGGCACCGAGAGCAACTGCTTGGTGTCAACGGTGGCCACCGCCCCGGTGATGTCCCGTTTCGATTGCGTTCCGTAGCCCGTCACCACCACTTCGTTCAGGGTGGTCACGTCAACGGCCAGCTCGATTTCCACTTCCGTCCGGCCCGCGATGTTCACGTCTTGGGCCAAGTAGCCGATTGCAGAAACCGCCAAGGTGTTCTGGCCTTCGGCCACATCCAGCGAAAACCGTCCGTTCGCATCGGTTACGGTGCCGGTCTGGGTGCCTTTCGCCAATACGGTAGCTCCCGGCAACGCGCTTTTGTCGTTGCCGTCTGTCACGCGGCCGGTCACCCGGCGACTCTGTGCTGCAACGGTCGTACACAGCAGACAGCCCAACAGCAGGGCTGGCAATGCACGTACCGCATTTCGGTAGAATTTGGACATGGTAAGGGTTGTTTGAAGGTTGGAAGATGATGCAAGCACAAGTGGGTAAGCCAGCCAGCACCAAAAGCGGTAGCCAAGCAAAGGGTTTCCCGGAGCTTGGCACCTGTTGGCTGCTTTCGGCTGACAAACCGAACCATCCGCTTGCTTTCAATGAGCCGCTGGTTGTAGATTCTCAAGTCTTGTTCATGGCAACCGCTTGTGCCATTGCTGGATAGAGACAGGTCAGTGAACTGTCAATATCGGGGGCCAAGGGGTCGGCAAGGCCTGTGCGGCGAGTTGCTTACCGAAAAAAAGCGGGAAAGAGAAGGTTAACGATTTGTGAAACGATTTGTGATATGACGTTCACATGCGAGAAAGCACGGCACTGCTTGCCACGCGACCAAAAATGCAACGGATACGAATACAGGAAATGCCCCAAACAGTGCCGCCTGTGTTTTGCCGTTGTGCGATGCGTATTACCGTGATTGTATGGAAAAGGGAGAAAAACGTATTTGCACCGAAAGTAAAACCGAGTTTCAGTTTTTTCCTAAGAAAAAACTGAAAATTAACATAAACTTTATGTTGATGTTCGCAAGGAAAATATTGTAGTATTTATACGGATTGTTACTTTCAACTCGCTTTTTTGGAGATGAATATTGTTCAAGTAAACAAGGTTGGCTATTTTGTCAGTGAAAAAAGCTTTGGACAGACCTTACAATAGAAACGAATCCGTTATTCGTGAAGAAGCGTCTGTCGGGAGTGACAGGAAACGTGTGCAGAGCCACTGACCAAAAGCCACTCTGCGCCGAAAAGCGTTTTAGGCAAAAATTGCCCAAAACGCTTGACTTTTCTCTGTATATCTTTGCTGAAGGCACAAGGTTGGCAAACTGATCACTTACGACCTGCGACTCACCACTTATCACCCAAGAATGATAGAAACCCTCCGAGAGAAATTCGACCTGCTCCGCCACTTGGACAAAAACCGGAAGTTGCTCGGAGCCGCCAGCCACCGCTACCTTTCGCATCCGGTCGGCGACGAGGCCGTGCTGGACTTCGAGATTCGCACGGGCATCGAACTGCCGCATGAGTACAGCGAGTTCATCCGTCAAATAGGTACGGGAATGGGGCCGGGCCACGGACTGTATCCGTTTGCAAACATCGGGGTGACCGACAGCGTGGAACGCCGGTCTGGCTGGGTGGAAGAAGTGCAGCGAAACAATCACAAACCCCAAGATTTCCTGGTGCCCAGTTTCGAAGAAATGACCACCGCCCACGTGGAAAAATACATCGAACGATGGCAGGCCAGCGACCAAGGTTACCAGTACGGTGTGGCACCGCTCATGGGTTCGTTCAGAGGCGGCCTGATCATTTCAAACGACGGCTCCAACTGCTGCCACGTTATCATACACAAAGGCGAGTTGGCAGGCACCATCTGGAGTGTGTCATTCGACGAGTTCGATGCCGTTCCCGAAGGGGTGATCATCGTCAAAAACGCCAAGACAGAGATTTCCCGCTTCGGTTGGGTGCAGCAAAGCGGCGGCGATCTGTTCTTTTCGCCGCGTCCGCACACGTTTTACAAATGGGTGAACCGCTGGGCGGATACGTACATAGAGGCGGCGCGAAAGCTGCAAAGTGGGTTTTGAAAAGTACAATAAAATATGGTGTTTTTGCAATTTTTGGACGAAAACCGTATCTTTCGGATCAGGCCAGTTGTGGACTCAAGCAGAAAATTTTTTGTTCCACTCCTAAATTCTGATGCTTATGTCCGTCGCCAGAGTCACCGAAATCATTGCATCTTCGAGCAAAAGCTTCGAAGATGCGGTTCAAGTGGGAGTTGCCCGCGCCACCGAAACCTTGGAAAACGTAAAAAACGCGTGGGTGAAAGACATGAAGGTGGTGGTTGAAAACAACAAAATCACCGAATACCGCGTCGTGATGAAAGTCACGTTTGTCTTGAAGTGAATCGCCGTTGCCAAGACACGAAACCCCTCTTGTTCAGCAACGGCGGGGTTTTGTGTTTTAG
>JALOMD010000444.1 GCA_025455595.1 Cytophagales bacterium
ACTACTCGCAGTACAAGAACCAACTGAACCAGTCGAAATCGTTTTCCATGAGTTTCTTGTCGCAGGAGGCCATCAAGGACAAATCGAAAATCGAAGACTGGCGGTACAAGTTCTATTGAGTGATGAGTCGTGAGTGGTAAGTGGTAAGTCATAAGTGATTGGCTTACGAAGGAAAACGCCCCCGGTTCGGTTGAGCCGGGGGCGTTTTGCGTTTTGGGCAAAATTTGCTCAAAACGGTCTGTTTGACAGCACGTATAGGATTCTCAGAAAATTAGCGTTGTAACCAGCTATCCTGTTTCTTCTGGAAATCCTGCCAATCCTGATTCAGACGTTTGTCGTTCCCGCCGATTGCGGGATTTACAATTTGGGCGTTTTTTGCTTAAAACTGCGGTCAAGGTCGGCGTTCTCGGCGGAAAACGTACATTTGCTGTCATCCACACCAAACGCTTACAACCATGCGCAACCTCTTTTTCGCCGTAGCATTGGCCGCCTCGCTGCCTGCCGCTGCCCAGTCGGGCCTCACCAAAGTTTGGGAAACCGACACCTCGCTCACCACACCCGAAGCGGTGCTGTACGATGCCCGTACCAAGATCATTTACGTCTCGTGCATCAACGGTGCCCCGGCGGCTGAGAACAACGGCAGTTTCATCGCCAAAATCAGCCCGGACGGCAAGGTGATTCAGCGGAAATTCACCGAAAACCTGAACTCGACCAAGGGCATGGCAATGGCCAACGGCAAGCTCTATGTGACCGAGCTGACCAAGCTCACCGAGATAGATTTGAAAACAGGCAAGGTGCTGAAACGCCACGACGTACCGGACGCGAAGTTCCTCAACGACATCTCGGCCGACGAGAAAGGCAACGTGTATTTCACCGACATGCGGGGCAACAGCCTGTGGATGCTGCAAAACGGCACGGTTTCCCAACTGGCCGCCAACCAGCCGCTGAACAATCCCAACGGCTTGCTCTACGAGAAAGGCCGCCTGCTGGTGGGCAACGGCGACGGCAAAATATTGGCTTTGGACCTGAAAACCAAGCAGTTCAGCACGCTGGCCGAAGGCATGGGCGGCATAGACGGCCTCTCGCCCGACGGCAAAGGCGGCTATTTCGCCTCCGAGTGGCAAGGCAAGATTTGGCACGTGGCACCGGGCGGCAAACCCACGCTGCTGCACGACTCTTCGGCGCAAAAGATGAACACCGCCGACTTCGACTACATCCCCGGCCAGCAACTGCTGCTCGTACCCACGTTTTTCACCAACAAAGTAATAGCCTACAAGGTGAAGTGAATGCGGATTGCGGAAAGCCGTTTCGGGCAAAATTTGCCTAAAACACCTTTTTCAGAACCATGATTCGTGGGATTAAAGGATTAACATGATTCCTCATTTTTCAATCAAGGCAATCCTCGAATACCACGAATCATGGTTCTGAAAAAAAAGCCCCCTCCTTCGGAGGGGGTTGGGGGAGGCTTCTACTTTGAAATTTTTCCGATACTTCATGCAACCTTTTGCCGCCTTGCGCCATCTTATGTTTGTGTTTTGGCAAAAAAACGCCCAAAACGCTTTGCTACTACAACTATGAAACCGCGAGACGAAAAAAGCTGAAGAAGCCGCCTCAATCCCAAACCGACTCTTGTCTTTCCTGCAAAAAATCCGTTACGCCGAGGCGTAACGGATTTTTTGTTGGTTGCCGTGCGCATTTTTCGTGCAGAAGTTGTATTTTGAAAACCGCTTTTGCCGCAAGTAACAAGCAACCGTCTCCCTCCATTTCCCCTGTATTTGTACCCTATGTCGCTGTCTGACCCAACCACGTCCCAGCCTTACACCGCGCTGAACGCCGAAACGTTGAAGAAAGCTTACGAAACCATGTGCGTGGCGCGGGAAATGAACCGCCTCTGCGAAGAGAACATTCACCTGCCGCCGCATCCGTTCAGTAGCGGGCGAGGCCACGAAGCCGTGCAAATCGCGGCGGCCATGCAACTGCGGCCGCAAGACTACTGCTTTCCGTATCACCGCGACGAAGCCTTGCTGATCGGCCTCGGCGTGCGGCCCTACGACTTGATGCTGCAACTGTTGGCCCGCAAAGACGACCCTTTTTCCGGCGGACGAATGCCCTACCCGAACGCGATACTGCACCACGAAGACGCGCCGGAAGTGCCGCTGCCCACTTCCGTGTTCGGCTCGCACGTGGTGCAGGCAACGGGGCTGGCGCAGGGGCTGATGTACTTGCTCTCCCAAAACCTGCGCGTTGACTTTGACCGGCCCGTCGTGTTGTGCTGCCTCGGTGATGCCGCTGCCACGCGGGGCGAAGTGGCCGAAGCTTTCCAAGTGGCCGTGTTGAAACGCCTGCCCGTGGTTTATCTGGTGCAAGACAACGACTGGGCCGGTGCGGTGCGGTCGGACGAAATCAGGGCGGTGGATGCCTACGAACTGGCGGGCGGATTCAAGGGCATGAAACGGGTGCGCCTCAACGGGGCCGATTTCGTGGATGCGTACGACAAGCTGCAAGTGGCTTTTGAGTACGTGCGGCTGGAGCGGATGCCGGTGGTGCTGCACGCCAAATGTCCGCTGCTGGCCCACCACGATTCCCGCACGCAGCGCGAAACGTACCGCAGTGAGGAAAACCTGGCCCTGCACCGCCGCGACGAGCCTCTGGAGCGGCTGCGCCGGTACTTGGTCATTGAGGGTGTGGCCGATGGAGAAATGGCCGAAATGGAACGGCAGGCCAACTTGATTGTAATCGAGCAATTTGAGCAGGCTCGTATGGCGACAGAGCCAGAGCCGGGCAACGTGATGCTCTACCGCTTTGCCCCCAGCCCGGTGATTGACGAACGAGGCCTGCGCCAACCGACTGATGCGCCGTTTGTCACTTTCCGCGAGGCGGGCATCCAAGCAGTTGCCGAGTTGCTCGATTCGCATCCGGCGGCCGTGTATTTGGGCGACCAAATCAGCAGTGCCAAGGGCGGCGTTTTTGGTGAAGCAGCCGGACTGGCCGCCCGCTACGGCCCTGACCGGGTGGTGAGCATGCCGCCCGGCGAAAGTTACTTGGTCGGCTGCGCGGCCGGGTTGTCGGCGGCGGGAACCAAGCCGATTGTCGGGGTGTCGTCTCCGCAGCGGCTGATGACGGCCCTGCACCAACTCAACCGGCTGTCGGAGTGCCATTACTTGACCATGGGCAAAACGGCGGTGTCGGCGGTGCTGCGCGTGAGCGTGGAAAAATGGGATGTGGAGACAATCTTACTGCAACTCAAAGGCTTGAAAATAGCTTGTCCGTCAACGGCCGCCGACTTGAAAGGCTTGCTGAAAACCGCTTTCGACGAAGCAAATCCCGTCGTGATGCTTGAACACGCCGACTTGTACGACCTGCCAGAAGCCGGTTCAGCCGAGCCGTCAGGCGACTACCGGCTACCCTTCGGCAAAGCCCGCGTTGCCTTGACAGCCAGCGATGAAAAACGGGCCGACGGACAATCGTTGGCGGTGGTCACTTACGGCATTGGTGTCCATTGGTCGGTAACCGCCGCCGCCGAGCATCCCGGATCGGTTGAAGTACTCGACCTGCGCACCCTGCATCCGCTGGACTGGGAGGCGGTGATTGAAGCGGTGAAACGCCACGGCAAGGCATTGGTGGTGACCGCCGAACCGCAACGCTGCTCCTTTGCCGAAGGGTTGGCCGGTCGTATTGCCCAGCAATGTTTCCGCTTCCTTGACGCACCGGTCTGGGTTTGCGGCAGCGCGTCGGTACCCGCTCCGCCGGTCAGTCCGGCGTTGCTGCGGGTGGCCACTTGCAGTCCGGCCAGCATATCGGAAATGATCGGGCAGGTGTTGAATTTTTAAATCAGAATCAGGATTTGCAGGATTTCCAGAAAAAACAGGATTCGCCAAGCTATTTGTCGGGGCAGACCTTGCTCCCGCTTGAGGCGCCACCCACAAGCACAGACTGCCTGACCTCGGCCGAGCCTATGGGAATGAGGGCAACCCTTGCGTTTGCCCCTACGAACACGCATTACAAAGGCGAATCCTGTTTTTTCTGGAAATCCTGC
>JALOMD010000445.1 GCA_025455595.1 Cytophagales bacterium
GTTGGGCTGTTTCGCAATCCAGTCGAGCAGCGCGCCGATGTCTTTCACCGAGTTTTCGCGCAGCACGCCGTTGTCCAGCTTTGCGTAGGTTTTGCCGTAGCCCGTCGAGCCGCGCACATTGGGCCGCAGCACGGCCACTTTCAGTTCGCCCGCCCAAAACTGCGTCTGCGCACCAAAACCCGGCTGCGACTGCCCTTCCGGCCCGCCGTGGATGTCAATCAGCACCGGCACTTTGCCCGTGGCGTTCTTGGGTAAGTACAAAAACGCCGGAATCAGGCGCGGCTTGCCGTTCACTTTGTCAAACGTCGGGAACTGAACCAACGTGGCTTCCACAAAACTGGCCGCGTTCAGCCCGCCGGTTTCGCCGAACGTCCACCGTTCCACTGCGTTCGTTTGGATGTCGAGCACAAAAACATCGCCCGGCACTTGCGAGGCAAAAACCGAAATGGCTATCCGCCGGTTGTCGCGGTTGAAGCGCAGCCCGCCGATGATGCCGTCGGGCAGGTTCGGGATTGGGCGGTATTGTCGGCTGGGCACGTCCATCAAGTAAACCCGCGTGTAGCCGTTTTCGTTTGTGCTGAAAACCAGGTGTTTACCGTCTTCACTTTGGTGGAAATTCTGCACGTCCCAGTTGATGGCCGCCGTCAGGTTGGCTATTTTCTTGGTGGCAAAGTCGTAGAAACGCAATTGTTGGAACTCGCTGTCTTCGTCCGAGACGAAGAAAACGCCTTTACCGTCTTTTGAAAAGCGTTCGGCACCGTAGGCAATTTGCTTGGCCGACGGATTGATTTGCTCCAGTTTGCCGCTGGCGATGTCGAGCAAGTAAAGCTTGGACTCGTTCACCGAAAGATATTCCGACACCAGCAGTTGCCGGTCGTCCGCCGCCCAGTCGTTGATGCCCCAGCCGCCGCCTTTGCCTTGGAAAACCATTCTTGCGTCGGACGGATTTTCCAGCGAAGCCACGTAAATGTCCAAGTCGCCGGGGCTGCGCCGGTTGCTGGTGTAGGCGAATTTTTCTCCTTTTTTGCTCCAAACGCCGCCTCCGTTCCGCGATTTGCCGTCGGTGAGCAGCCGCTTTCGGCCCGTCGCCCGGTCGAAGAAATACAACTGGTAATTCTCGTTGCCGCCCGCGTCCATGCCAAACAGGAAGCCATGCTTGGAGGAATCGGGGCAAACGGAGCCGTTGCCCACCGGCTCACGTTCAAAGGTCAGTTGCTGGCGGTAGCCGCCGGGCCGCGCCACGTGGTGAATCTGCGGTACGTTGCCAAACCGCGTGCTGATGAGCAGGCCGTCGGTCTTGGTGTCCCATCCGACGAAGCTTGCCGTGCGTATGTTTTCGTACTGGTCGAGGCGGGCGGCGAGTTGCGGGTCGGGCACGGGCACGTTCTCGAAAGTCAAGTTGCCCGACTCGCGTTTCTGGGCCGATGCCACGCCCGTTGCCAGCAACAGGAGGACGAGGATTCTGAGTTGGTTTTTCATTTGGTTGGGGTTTGTGAATGGTGAAGAAAGGTTGTCTTTGGTCACCGGCCGTTAACCTTTATAGGGTTTTGAACCCTATAAAGGCTGGGCGTTCGGTAAGTCCTAATCGTTTTTTTCGGACAGGCTATTAGGCGTTTTAGGCAAATTTTGCCCAAAACGCCTGCCATCCTGACTTCTGACCTCTTAACTCTGACCTCGCACAAGGTATCATTTTTGTCGGCCTTTTTGCAACCTTCCGGCACACAAACGGTTAGGCTCATGGCACCTTTTGACCAGCGGCAAACGTGTTTTCGGAATATTATCTTAATTTTGTAACACACCTATTTTTTTCTTATGACTGACGACGTTGTCCACAACCCAACCGACCCCGGCGACGACAGTCTGGCCGCCGTGGATGCCGGTGCCGACCATCCCGTACAAAACTACACAGAAGCCGAAAAGTACGTCATCTTCGAGCAGGAGTTCATGCCCCACATCCACTCGATGTACAACTTCGCCTTTCGGCTTGCCATGGACGAGGACGATGCCAACGATTTGGTGCAAGACACCTATTTGAAGGCGTTCCGTTTCATTAATTCTTTCCAGCGTGGAACCAATGCAAAAGCATGGCTGTTCAGGATTTTGAAGAACAGCTTCATCAACGATTACCGGAAAAAAAGCAAAGAACCGGCAAAAGTTGATTACCAGGAGATAGAGACTTTCTACAACTCCGAAGATGCCGAAGCTGACAACATTACGACCGATTTGCGGGTAGAAACCCTGCAAGAAATGATTGGCGACGAAGTGGCCAACGCCTTGAACGCCTTGGCGGTGGACTTCCGGACGGTCATCATTCTGGCAGACATTGAGGGTTTCACCTACGAGGAAATGGCTAAGATCCTGAACATCCCTATCGGAACGGTTCGGTCACGCCTGCACCGTGCCCGGAATTTGCTGAAAGAGAAGTTGAAGGAATACGCCAAAAGCATGGGTTACGGCGACTAATCGCCACCGGCGGCATCCTTCTTCGCCGGATTGCCCGGTTCCACAAACAACCACAAAAGTTTACTGATGTGTACTGCCAGGGATGGTTGTCCACAAGGTGTTTTGTTTTTGTATGTTTCAAACAAAAAATATGATTTTTAGTCAAAAACCGTTCTAATTGCCATGTCAACGCCCAAGAAGTTGCCCGTACTCATCAAGCAGAAGGAAGGTGTGGAATACCACAAGGAGTGCGAACACCGTCATGAGTGTATGAAAGCCATCCAGCAGATACTGGACGGCGAAGCCACCGAAGAGCAACTTGCCCACTTCAAGCAAAACATAGGCCACTGCCTGCCCTGCATAGAAAACCACAATCTGGAAGTCACCATCCGCCACATCCTCTGCGAACGCATCCAACGCAAGCCCGTCCCCGACGACCTTATCAAAAGCATCCGTGCCCAAGTGCTGAACGGCCACAGCAAAGTCAAGTAAAAAGTCGTTAGTCGTCAGTGCGTTTTGGGCAATTTTGTTCAAAACGCTTAGGACTTTCGTTTTCCATCCGTAGCGAGGGGTTTTATACCCCTCGCGGCACCAGCCGAGCCTCTGTTTTAGGCGTTTTTTGCCCAAAACGCCTTTGAGCGGCGGCGGGTATAAAACCCGCCGCTACGGACAAGGCGAAATTCCTGACACTACAAGAACTATCCGTCATTGCGGGCGGTGGCAAAGCAATGACGATTTGTTCTTGACGCATTTTGAGCGTTTTTTGCCCAAAACACCCGCAGGTTCGTCAGGGGGCTAATTCTGAATTCACAATTCTGAATTCTATGTTAAGATTAGCTATTTTTGCAGCGCATCCAAAACCGCCACCGCCATCAGCCACGCCGCTTCTTTTCACGGGAAAACCATTATCTTTTCGGCACCTTCGGGTTCGGGCAAGACCACCGTGGTGCGTCACTTGCTGAACCGTTACCCCAACCTCGGCTTTTCTATTTCGGCCTGCACCCGTGCCCGCCGCGAACACGAGCGGCACGGCGTGGACTACTATTTCCTGACGGTTGACGACTTCAAGCAGCGCATTGCCAACGGCGAGTTCGTGGAGTGGGAAGAGGTGTACCCGGGCATGTACTACGGCACGTTGAAGTCGGAGGTGGAGCGGCTGTGGGCCAGCGGCCGCCACGTGCTGTTTGATGTGGACGTGCAAGGTGGCATCAGCCTGAAAAGACACTTCGGCGACCGGGCGTTGTCGGTGTTCATCAAAGTGCCGTCGCTGGAACTGCTTGAGCAACGGCTGCGCAAACGTGGCACCGAAACCGAGGAGAAAATAGACCAACGCCTCGCCAAAGCCGCACAAGAACTCAGCTTCGAGCCGCAATTCGATGCGACCCTGCTCAACGACGACTTGGTCAAAACCTTGGTTAGAGCCGAGCAATTGGTGGAGAACTTCGTAAGTCAGAAGTCAGAGGTCAGAGGTCAGGAAAATAGCCGATGATTCAGCCTGTGCGCAATGCGAAACACCGAGCCAGCGAAGCGAGTTCCGGTAGTTTTTCTCTAAGTGTTTTGGGCAAAAATTGCTCAAAACGGCATCGCTT
>JALOMD010000011.1 GCA_025455595.1 Cytophagales bacterium
ACAGCGTTTTGGGCAAAAATTGCCCAAAACGCTTCGTCGTCTGAACCATGATTCGTGGGATTAAGGGATTGCCTTGATTGAAAATCCTGTTTATCCTGAAATCCTGTCTGAAAAACAAATCATGGTAATCCTTCAATCCTACGAATCATGGTTCTGACAAAACCTCTCGTGAACCGCCTGCCAAGCCAAAATGTTTCCCTTCCGTAACCGCCCCAAAAACAGCTTACTCAAGACCCAATACTAACGACCCAAGACTCATTTTGACCGACCACTTAAAAGAACAAATCCGCAACCTGCCCGACCAGCCCGGCGTGTACCGCTACTTTGACGCAAGCGGCGAATTGATTTACGTGGGCAAAGCCAAGAACCTGAAAAACCGGGTTTCGAGTTATTTCAACAAGTCGGCCAACCACGACCAGAAAACGCGCCGATTGGTGTCGCAGATTGTGCGGTTCGAGTTCACAGTCGTGGACACTGAATTTGATGCGTTGCTGCTCGAAAACAGCCTCATCAAGCAGTACCAGCCGAAATACAACATCCTGCTCCGTGACGACAAGACATATCCGTACCTGTGCGTCACCAACGAGCCGTTCCCGCAACTGTTCCCCACGCGCCATCTTGACCGTTCGCGCGGTACGTACTACGGCCCGTACGCCAGTGTGCGAACCATGAACACGCTGCTGGAATTTCTGCGCAAGTTGTACACCATCCGCACGTGCAGCTTGGTGCTGACGCAGAAAAACATAGAAGCGAAGAAGTTCAAGGTCTGTTTGGAATACCACATCGGCAACTGCAAAGGCCCGTGCGAGGGCTTGGTGAGCCGCGAGGAATATGACCGGAATATGGAGCAGGTCAAGAACATCCTCAAAGGCCGCATGGCTCCGGCCATGCAGCATTTCAAGGAACAGATGCAAGAAGCCGCCGGCGCGTTGGCGTTTGAAAAGGCGCAGGAATACAAGGAGAAACTGACACTGCTCGAAAGTTTCCAAAGCAAATCGCAGGTGGTGAATCCGAACCTGTCGGACATTGACGTGTTTGCCATCGTCTCGGACGAGAAATGCGCCTACGTGAACTACTTGCAGGTGGTGGACGGCACTGTTGTACACACCAAAAACACCGCCGTGCAGAAAAAACTCGACGAAACCGAAGCCGATATCCTGTCGCACTTGATTCTGACCATGCGCGAAGAACGCCAAAGCGAATCACGCGAGGTGCTGGCAAACATTCCGCTCGGTGTCGAGTGGCGGGGCATTGCGGTTCACGTGCCGCAAATCGGCGACAAACGGAAACTGGTGGATTTGTCGCTGAAAAACGCGCTGTACCACAAACGCGACCTGACGGAGAAAAAACAGCAAAAGGGCGAGGCATTGGCCGAGAAAGGCCAGCGTGTCTTGGTGAAATTGCAACAGGATTTGCAACTGAAAACCTTGCCTGTCCACATCGAATGTTTCGACAACTCCAACTTTCAAGGCACTAATCCCGTTTCGGCGATGGTTTGTTTCAAGAACGGCTTTCCGTCGAAAAAAGACTACCGCCATTACAAGGTGAAGACCGTCGAAGGCCCGGACGATTTCGCAACCATGCACGAGGTGGTGACGCGCCGCTACCGCCGCCTGCTGGCCGAAAACGCGCCGCTGCCCAACCTGATTGTGATTGACGGCGGCAAAGGTCAGTTGGGTGCCGCTTGCGATGCGTTGAAGGAACTGAACATCTACGGACAAATCCCTGTCATCGGCATTGCCAAGCGGTTGGAGGAAATCTATTTCCCCGGCGACGAGGTACCGGTTCACATTGACAAAAAATCGGAGTCGCTGAAGCTGATTCAGCGCATCCGCGACGAGGCGCACCGGTTCGGCATCACTTTCCACCGCAACCTGCGCAGCAAAAACACCATGACCACCGAATTGTTCGACATTCCGGGCATCGGCCCCGATACGGCGAACAAACTGCTCACGGCTTTCAAGTCGGTGAAGAAACTGCGCCAAGCCGACATTGAAGAGTTAGCGAAAGTGGTGGGAAAATCGAAAGCCGGAAAAGTGAAGGCGTTCTTCGAAGGCCAACCAACAGAGTAGCTCCGATTGTCAAATCGGAGCCGGGCGTTTTGGGCGAAAATCGCCTAAAACGCCGTGTCTCGTCCGCGCAAGCTCCGTAGGAGCGAACTGTCTGTAGAGAGCGAAGTAGAACAAAACGAAAGCTCCGTAGGAGCCACCCTGACGCTGTGTTGTCAATCGGGCCGCTCCTACGGAGCTTTTGGTTAGTTCCGTTTCAGTTTCTACAAACAAGTTCGCTCCTACGGAGCTAAAGTGATGATACTGTGTGCGTTTTGGGCGTTTTTTACTCAAAACGCCGGATTGTCAGAACCATGATTGGCTTCGCCGAACTCACGTTTCGCAGGACTCAAAGATTACCATGATTGAAAAAAGGATGAATCCAGGCAATCCCGTAATCCTGCGCATCAAGGTTCAGACAAAAAAAAGCCCCTCTCCTTGGGAGAGGGGTTGGGGTGAGGCTTTTTAGAACTCCCACAAATTGTGTTCGTATTCCATGAGTTGCTGTTTCATCCACTCCGAGGCCAGCATACCTTTGCGGCCGCCTTCGTAGATGTCATTCAGTTCACGGTCGTCCGGGTTCGAGACTTTGATGATGCGGCCAGTGAAGAGGCGCATTTCAAAAGCATCGGCCAAGTTTTTGTGCTCTTGGTTGTTCTGCGAGTTGAACCAAATGGCATTCGGGCTGCTCTTGAACAATTTGTACAAGTCCTTGAACTTGAACGAAGCCATGCGTTTCTGAATACCCAAGTCGCCGTTTTTCTCAGCAGGCAGCCAGAATGTCACCGACTGGATGTCCCAATAGGCGCGTGAACGCTGTTTGTCGAAGATGAAGTCTTCGCGCAACTCCATTTGGGTGAAGTATGACGGCGGGTATTCGTTACCGCCGCCACCGCGTTCGATTTCTGCGATGCGCTGGTTCTTTTCTTCAGGACTCAAAAAATCGTCTTCCTTGACCCGTTGGATTTCGAATTTTTTGTCTTCGTCAGTCATTTGCGTACCGGCCGCGCTGATGTCCTTTACAAACTCCTCGGGAGTTTTCTTGGTCATCAGTGAGTCGTTGGTGTAAGGCGTGAGCAAACCAGCCTTGACAGCGTTGATAACGAAACGGGTGATTTCGTTGTTCACGGCCATGAAAGGGCGGTTTTGCTTTTCATTCAAGTCCACATTCGTCCAAACGGTTTTTTTGAACATGATGTCGGACTCGTGAATGGGGCGCACTGAGTTGGGATTGTATCCCCGGGTGTCTGCTTCTTGGGCATAACCAAAGGTTGACAGGCCCAGCGCAAGGGTACCCGCAAAAATCCCCTTCATTACGTTTTTCATCTGTTTAACTCTTTTTTGTGAACTAATTTCTGTACCGACCTCATCAAAAACACGGGCCGGTCAAGGCTGTTTTGCTGTTTAAACGATGCAACGTCTGTTTTAGTGCGTGGGCGGCGTTGCTTCCGCCAGTTTTTGTAAACAGCGGCCCGGCCAAACCGGGCCGCTGTATTATGATTCGTCAGTTATCTTGTTTGTAGCGTTTTGAGCATTTTTTGCCTAAAACGCCCGTCAGCACTGATACTGACGATTAACCACCGACAACCGACGACTTACCTTAGTTCAGGTTGGCGCTTTGAATCGGGCTACCGGCTACGGCACTTTCAACCATTTGGCCACGGAAGTTCAGACGTTTCACATCTTTCACTTCAATTACCAGCCGGTCACCGGGACGGGCTTGGCCAGTCAGACCGCTGATGCCAATCCGGTCGTCGCCGCTCACTTGGTTTACAGGACGCGAACCGCGCACCAAGTAAACCGTTGTCGAAGTAGCTTTGAAACGCGCATCTTTCGGCAGCAGGTTTACGAAGCCTTCGTCCGGCACCAAGCGAATCTCAATCGAGTTCGGGTAAGGAGCAGAGATACCACGTTTCACATCCAGTTCGCGACCGTTGCTGAACACTTTCATGGCAGGCTTCGGAACCGGACGCACTTTGAATTTCTCTGTGCCGATAACCGAACCGTTGCTGCTAACAGTCACGGCCACTTCCGTGCCGGAAGGAACGATGGTAATGTCGCCTATGTTGCCGCCAGCAAAATGGCTGCCGCCTGATACAGAGAACGAAGGCTTGTAGTCAGCACCCAAAGCAGGCACGGTGAACTTCAGTTCGTTGCCAGGGCACTTACCGCCTGCGACTGCACTTGCAACACAGGTTTCACTACATAGTAGTCTTCGTTTACCGGCAGTTTTTTCACTTCGCCGGAAGGCGTGCGGTATTCGATATAACCGGTCAGAGTTCTTTTTACTTTACCGTCTTTGTCGTATCCGCCACCAGAGGCAGTGAACTGTACAGTACCCATGCCATCGGCGTTCACAGAAAGGTTCTGTCCGCCTACCATCATCGAGGGCTTGATGCCCGAAGAAGAAGCGGCAATGAATACATCGGCTTTGAACTTGGTGCCGGCGGCCACTGTGCGAGCTTCCGGACGAACCATTGCCACGATTTTGTCAAATTTAACAGTGACATCATCTACTGACAGGGTTTTCAAAACCTCAGCTTCGTAGCGGGCGATTTCGTTCTGCTTCTGGCTGATTACGGCCAAGGCAGCTACCATCGGCGTGGCTTGGAAGTTAACTTGAACAAAGTCTTTGTTCCGTTGTGCTTCGGCTTCGCCACCGCTGAGTCCTAATTCAGCACCAGACTGCGTCAGCGACTTCAAGTCCTCAGGTTTCAGGCCCGACACTTGGCGCAGGTACGCGATGTGCTCGTCGAGCATCTTCTGCATCTCATAGCCTTTGCCGCTCTTTGAACCTTCGGCACCAATCATGAAGATTTCGACTTCAGTTTCAGCGTTAGGGTTAGCAAAACTTTTGGTCTCTGGGTTAATGCCGCCTGATTTCTCAATCAAACCTTGCTTGATCTTGTCAAGTTCGTCAATCAGCTTCGAGGTTCTTTCACGAACCTGAGCTGCGTTCTGAACTTTTTGCTTCAACTTGGCATCGGTGCTGACGCTCAAGTTTTTCTCAATAGCTGCCAGCATGGCAGTGTTGGCTTTTTCAGCTTGGGTATTGGCATTTTCCAAACTGTTATTAATAAGCTCGAACTTCTTGACGATTTCCGAACTGACTTGCAGGGCAAGCAGGGCAGTAAGCACCAGGTACATCATCCCGATCATCTTCTGCCTTACGGTTTCTTTACCTCCAGCCATAGTAGTTTTGGTTTCTTGGTTTTGAGTGATACATTAATTACGCAATCGAAACCATTAACCTTTCATGGCGGTCAACATGCTACCATACACTTTGTTCAGGGTAGTCAGGTTGTTGGTCAGTTTGGTCAATTCGCCTTTGAACTGCTCGGTGTCTTTGCTGGCTTGGGCCATGTTTTCCATCGCACTCGACAGGCTGCCGTAGAAGGCTTGCATGGCTTTCAAGTGCTTGTTGGTGTCTTGCAGTTCCATTTCGTACACGGCATTCAAGGCACCGAGGTTTTTGGTCACCGTCTGCACTTGGGCATGGTAAGCCTTGGCATCTTGGGCGGCACCCGACATTTCGGTCATGGCCGTCACCGTAGTGGCGTAAGACTTGTTCATGTCAACCAAAGCCGTAGAAGCTTTTTTCACGTTCTGGGCGTACTCGTTGGTAGCCACCGAAGCGTCGGTCAAGTTGTTCAGCTTGCCGGTCGTGTCGGCCAAGCTTTTCAAGCCGCTGCCCAAGCTGTTGATCAGTTCCGGGCCTACTTTGGCGTTTGCCAGCATGTCGTCCAATTTGGCAGTCAGGCCGTTGCCTTTTTGCTCAGGCTTGCGCTGCGGCAGTTCGCCTTTGAAGTCTTCGGACAATTCAGGATACACGCGCGTCCAGTCCGGATCCGAATGTACAGGAGCAAAAGCACTCAGGAAGAAGATAATGGCTTCAGTGCCCAAGCCCACGATGAGCATCACGTCGGCACCTGTCCAGTGCATGATTTTAAACAGCGCACCAACGATAACGATAGCGGCACCGATACCGTACACGAACGGCATTACCTTGGTGAAAAAGAAATCGGAGAATCCACCTTTTTTAGCACTCATTTTGTTTTGATAGTTTAAGTTGAAGAATAATTGGATTTTTAATTGAACTGTTTATTAAACATACACCGGGTGTTCTGCATTTGGACGGATGAAGCTGGAAGCCAGTTTCTTCCGTTTTAGTACAAGCGTGCCTGCTGATTGTAAACAACCACGCCTGCGTTTTTTCAGAAAATTTTCGCTTAGAATTCTTTGCCCGAAGAGCGGCCCAAGTAGGTCATGGCGCAGCGGAAACCGATGTACGCCTTGGTGGTGTCTTGGTACTCGTAGGTACGGCTGCCTGTTTCGAGATAATAGGCTACGTCTTTCCAAGAACCGCCACGCACAATCTTGCGCGGCTCCGCATCGTCCTTGTAGTTCGGGTTCAAGTCCCATGTGATGGTCATGGCAGCCGGATGGTAAGCGTCTTCGCACCATTCGGATACGTTGCCCGCCATGTCGTACAGGCCGTAGTCGTTGGAGAAGAAGGACGCGACCGGAGCCGTGTACATGAAGCTGTCGTTGTAGTAGTTGCCACGGCCGGGCTTGAAGTTTGCCAGCAAGCAACCGTACGCATTGGAGATGTACGGGTTGCCCCACGGATACTTGGCCATGTCGCGGCCGCCGCGTGCAGCATATTCCCATTCGGCCTCAGACGGCAGGCGGAAGTTCGGCATCGGGAACTTGCCTTCTTTGGCGCGGTAGGCGTTCAAATACTTGGTGCGCCACTCGCAGAAGTAACGAGCAGAGTGCCAGTCAATGCCAACCACCGGGTAGTCGTCGAAAGCCGGGTGCATGTAGTAGTATTCCACCATCGGGTCGCCGTAGTGGTGGGCAAAGTCTTTCACCCACACAGTGGTGTCGGGGTAAAGTTCCTTCATGATGTAGTCTTCGCCCAATACGGAGGCCGAATCCTTCAGCATGGAAGTCACAAACTGGCGGTACTCGTTGTTGGTGATTTCAGTGTCGTCCATGTAGAACCCACCGATGGTCACCTGCTTGTTCATGCTGATCAACGAGTGTGGCACATCCTCGTCGGCTTGGCCCATGTGGAAAGTACCGGCAGGAACCGGCACCATGCCATAGGGAATCTCTTGGCGCCAACCCTCGCGGCCCGGCACACCGACAAGTTCACCACGGTCGTCGGTGCCTTTGCCACGCTTGCCGAACAAACCGCAGCTTTGCAAGAACACCGTTGCCAAGGCAAGCAAGCAGCAGTAAAGTCTCATTCGATTCATTTGATTCATAACACCTGTTTAATTATAGATATCCGGTTAATTCCTGTTTTTAACACTTGTCGGTACAAAGACTGCTACAAATTTAGGCACTTGGATTAATATTGTTTGTCAAAGATTCGGCGATTCTACACGTTGTAATATTTACTACGAAAACACAGCCGTTCGGGTTTGGTATCCATTTAAACGCACTTGGTTGGGTACATATTGCTTCCGCGTACTGGTTTGTTTTTCAGTCGTTTCGGAAGCGGGGCGTGCGTTTAATGGTTTTGATAACGGGTGGTTTATACGGCAGTGTATAAGTAAGCAGCAATTCGTTGGAAGTGGGGGCTTTGGCGGCTCTTGCACGTATGATGTAGTCAAACGCGTAGCCGAGGCGCAGCGAGTTGTCTTTCATCAGGCTCATGCCAGCCAAGAAAGCAATGGCATCGCCTTGGCGGAACGACAGGCCTGCCGAGAATTTCTGATTGTATGTAGCAACCGTACTGAGTTCAAACGAAGTTGTATTAAAGTCAGATTTGAACAAGACGGCAGGCGCAAGTACGATTTGGTAAGTAAGGTCATAATAATAGCCAGCCGTAACATAGATGTGCCGGTTTAGCGGGTTCTTGAGCCGGTCTAACCCAAAGTTAAACTGCGCCTCGGTCAAGTGGTTCACGCTTACACCGCCGTAGAATTTCTCGGAAGTGTAAAACACGCCCATTCCCAAGTCTGGACGAATCTGTGACTCGCGGCCGGTTCGGTCTCTGAGATTGGGGTCGTCCGGGTTAATGGCCCGGTACAAGTCAAAGTTCAACGCTTGGGTAAACATCCCGCCCCGGACCCCCAACGACAGTTTGCCTTTGCCTACAGGGAAATGGTAGGCGTAAGAAACTTGGGCTTGGGTATTGGCCACCGGGCCAAGCCGGTCGTTGGCGACGAAGAAACCAAAGCCGCTACGCATCCGTAAAATGGGGGTGTTGAAGCTAATCATGCCGGTGTTGGGTGCACCACCCGGATCGAACGTGCCTTGGTAACCCGTCCACTGCGAACGGTAAATGGCTTGAAACTTGGTTCGGTTCTCCACACCCGAAAATGCCGGGTTGATAAACAGATTGTTGTACATGTACTGAGAGAACTGAGGGTCTTGCTGGGCCACGGACACGCCGTATCCCAAACCAACCAACAGCAGGGCAATGAGTAGCCGTTTGTTCATGTCTATGAAAAGAGTCTGATGCGAAAATATGAGCCGAAAAATACTTGTCAAGTTGCGCGAAAGCAGTGCGGGGTAAACTTCAAACAACAAGCCGATTGCATGCACTGCTGACGACTTTTCGGTTCCGATGAGGGTAAAGATAGGAACAATCGCAGCACACGCACCAAACCAAACACCCGTATCAAAGCCCTTACGACCTCAAAATCAGTGCCTCGCCTCTGTAAAACGCCGACATTGCGCAAATATTGGATGGCAATCTTACCTAATGTTTAATGGCATTCGAGGAGAATAATCGCATTCGGCATTTTTAAGTTGCTGATTATCAAGAAAATAGCCCAGAAGCACATTCGCGTTTCTGGGCTTATCCTTATCAGGAGATTTTATTGGCCTTTTTGATGTACATTTCCAAGGCACCAGCCATCGAAGGAGCGTTGGGTTGGGGGGCTTCGATGTCCAAAATCAAGCTGGCGTCACGAACGGCCTTGGCGGTGGTTGGACCAAAAGCGGCAATGCGGGTTTTGTTTTGTTTGAAGTCAGGGAAATTGACAAAAAGCGAGTTGATTCCCGACGGGCTGAAAAACGCAATGATGTCGTAGTAAACATCCGTGAGGTCGCTGAGGTCGGCGGCAACGGTCTGGTACAAAACGGCTTCGGTAAGTTGCAGGCCGTTGGTGTCCATGAATTCGGGAATGTCGTTTTTCCGAATGTCGGAGCAGGGGAAGAGGAATTTTTCGTTCTTGTGCTTGCGCAGCAAATCCAGCATTTCGGCGGCGGTCTTCTGCCCGACGAACACCTTGCGTTTGCGAACGGTGATGTATTTGTGGAGATAGTTGGCTGTTTGCTCCGAGATGCAAAAATACTTCATGTCGGGCGGCAATTCTATTTTGGCCTCCTTGGCAATCCGGAAGAAGTTGTCCACTGCGTTGCGGCTGGTGAAAATTACCGCCGTGTGTGCCAGTATTTCTATCTTCTGCTTGCGGAATTCCTTCAGCGGAACCGGCTCTACTTGAATGAACGGACGGAAATCTATCGTCAGCTTGTATTTTCGCGCCAACTCGAAATAAGGCGACTTGTCATCGGTGGGCTTGGGCTGCGAAATCAGAATGCTGGACACTTTGTAGAATCGGTCTTCTGCCTGCTGGGTTTCTACGGCGTTCATTCGGTTATGAGAAACGGTTGGTAAAAACTACTTGACCAAAAACTTCATCCCTATCAGCAAGGGTATTAGCTCGGTGGCGCAAAGGTACGAAAATAAATAAAGATTGCGAAACGGCACCGTTTTGTTCAGTACGGCACCAATCACCAGCGTACGGATGACGTTCAGAACCAGGATGGCGGCAAACGTCACCGGCATCAACCACGCCAACCACTCCGGCTGAGACACCATCAGCACAAACTGCAAGGGCACAACGAAAAGGAAGAAGGCCCGCGAGAAAAGCAGGTACTCATAATAATGCACCGGGGCCGCCTTATCGACCCCGAAGACTACGCCCGTCACGTAGATGAACACGTACTTGACGATGAGCAATCCGAACACCACAACCGTACACAAGGCGAAATACGTGACCAAGGCATTGAACGAATCGGAGAAATCAGTGGGCAGTATGTTGACGAAACGGGTGCCGGAGTGCCGCTGGGCCATCATGTAAAAAAAGCTGAGCGAAAGGCTGTGGGCAAAGATGAACAAAAGGTTTATCTGGCTCAACGGCTTGGCTACCAGCGAGGTGTCTTCCCGCAAATCGTACCGGAGTGCGCCTTGCAGGTTGAAGTTGCGCTGGAACGCTTTGGGATGGTATTGCAGCAAAAACGTGTGGAATACGACCAGAAACAGCATGGCCAGCACCGCAAAGTCGCGGAAATGCGGCAGTTCGCGCAGCCGAGGCCCGGTTACCGCAACCGGTGCGACAACGGGTTTCCCGTCTGCCTTGGAGGCTGCGGGCGTGCCGTACACCACTTGTGCCACGGGCAGCGTGGTGTAGCCTTGAGGAGTGAACAATGTAATGAGCACCGGCCCTGACTTGAAACGCCGCCGCAGGCTGTCCACGTCAAGCACTACGCTGCCTTGGGCAGGCAAGGCCCGGCACAACTGCGACTGTACGAAAAGGTGAGACGGCAAAGGCGTTTGCAACAGGATTTGGTAACGCGGGTAGTCATTTAAATCCACGTGCAGGCTTAGGGCAGACTGTACGCCGTGTTCGTTGCGGAAGTAAGGCACGTAGCCTTTGTACTTTTCATCGTAGTGCAACCACTGGTCTTCGAGGTTTTGCACTGTCTTGTACTGCATGGGCGGCAAAGCCTCCGCCACCAGTGCCTGCACCAAAACCCAGCCAACCAGCAGAATCTTTGCCCAACCCAATATGCTGCCTTCGGTTTTTGCCACGCGTTTCTCGGAACCAAAAATTAGGTTTGTCGCACGCGTTTTGGGCAAAATTTGCCCAAAACGGCTTGTGTAAAGTTTACGGTTCAGTTGGAAAAGACAGCCGGAACCCAAACGAACGGCCATTTCCATAGCTGTTCATTCTTGCCGCGACAGGCGGGTGTTTTGAGCAATTTTTGCCCAAAACGCTAAAGAAGCCATCCACCCGTTATCCTACTCGGCGGGAATTTCCGCATCCGTTGCTTTCGTTTCGGGAAGCACCTTCACCGGCTTGTCTCCCAGATGCGAAAAACCGAAGCCCAACGCGACCGAAACCAGCAACAAAGCGGTCAGTTGCCAGTGGATGTCCCAACTGTCCATCGACACTATACCGCCGATGGCGGTTGTCTGCAAAGCGGCCAGTATGCACACCGCCTGCAATTGCGAAAACCCGGCCCGTATGAGCCGGTGGTGAATGTGGTTTTTATCGGCGGCAAACGGCGACTGCCCGTTGAATATGCGGATGACCGATACCCGCAGCGTGTCCAGCACAGGCAGATACAAGATGCCCAGGGCTAAGACCGGCGTGTTTGCTACCGGCCGCATCTCAATGAAACGAACCGCCATCACCGCTACGATGAAGCCGCAGGTCAGCGAGCCGGCATCGCCCATGAAAATGGTGGCCTTGTGGAAGTTGTACCGCAAAAAGCCCAGTGTTCCGCCCACCAAACTGGCCGCCACGAAACTGTACAAAGCATCGCCTTGCCAGAAGAAATACAAACCGAAGGCAGTAGCGACAATCACCAGCGTAGTACCCGCCAAGCCGTCGAGTCCGTCAATCAGGTTGATGGCGTTGGTGATGCCGATGATAACCAGAATGGTGAATGCGTAGCTGGTGCCCAAATCCAATTCCCCAATACCCAGCAAGCCCTGAAACCCGGTTATCCGCACATCGCCCATGAATACGATGATGCCCGTCGAGAGCAACTGCACGAAGAATTTCTTGAATGCCGACACCGGAACAATGTCGTCTTTCAAGCCAATGAAAAACAACAGAATGGCCCCGGCCAGCACGTATTGGATGCCTTGTTCGAGCCTGCCGAAAATAGCCAACGCCGACACGAATCCGGCAAAGATAGCCATGCCTCCCAGACGCGGTGTCAAAGAAGCGTGTACGCTCCGGCCGTTGGGTTCGTTGAGCAATTTCTTGGCATGGGCCACTTGCACGATGGACGGCACGGCGAACACCGAAACAACAAAAGCCCATAAAAAAGCGAGCAGTAGATTTACTGACAACAAGCGACGGGTTAGTTTTCAGTTTGAGTGAGTGACAGCTTCAAGTAATGCTGCAAGTGGGTGTTTTGTAGGTTTGCGACGGGTTTAGGCGCAAATATAACGGGTAAAAGCCACGCTTGGCAAACTTCTGTTCAAAATACGCGTCTATGCCGCCGCGAGTTGCGTTTCTGGCCCACGGGCTGTCGCTTGGCCGCGCTGAAGCATCAGCAACAGTCAGTTACGCAACTGCCGTTTTGAGCAAAAATTGCTCAAAACGCTAAAAACGCGACACCAAGCCGAAATGGATTTTCGAAAAGTTCAGGCCCAAGGCCCTTTCACGCGAGTTGCCCAGGGCGTACACTACGTTGAACACACCGGCACGGGTGGCAAAACTCACCCCCGCCCCTACCCCTGACGGCGCATCGGTGCGGCGGCTCCCTATGATGCGCGTTTGCAGCCACGCTTGGTCGTAAAATGCAAAAAGGTAAGATGTCGGCTCCCAGAAGAATCGGTACTCCAGCGTGGCTGTCACATAATCCGAAGCGAAAAAGAAATTTTCGTTAAATCCGCGCAGGCTGTTGAGGCCACCCAGCCGGAACAAGTCGTTTTGGAAAAGGTTTTCGTTGAAAATCTGCCCGCCGGTGCATTGCGCCAACAAGGTGGCCCTGCGGCGCAACGGTACAAACCGCCGGACGGTGGCTTGGTAAGAAAACTGCGGACTGGAACGGCTGATGCTTCCTCCCCCAACATCAAGTTGCTCGGCATCAAGCACTTGCTTGTTTCCGATTGCAGCCGTGGCGTGCATTTGCCAACCCCGGCGCGGATAGAAGAAGTTGTCCAAGCGGTTGAATTGGTAAAAAGCCCGGTACGACAACCACGCCGTGTTGGTTTGTTGCGGTGTCAGGCTGTTAGGGGGCAGCCGAACGGTGCTGTCGGCCAGCCGCGAGGTGCGTCGGTCAATGCCGAGGCCTATTTTGTGGTAGCCGTCCAGATTGTAATGCACAGCCGCTTGCTGGTTCAGCACCAGAAAGCCGTTTTGCACCTGCAAAGCCGTGTCTTCGCGCAGCAGTTGAAAAGACGCGTTCACCTCCAGCGGCGTACCCAGAAAAGCGGGTTGGCTGAACGCCACGTTCAACCTCGGCGAACCCCGCCTGATTTGCTGCCAACTGAATGCGAAGCTGCCGCCGCTGGCAAACAGGTTGCGCAAACGCAGGTTCAGTTCGCCGGTCAGCAGCAGGCGGCCAGCGGTTTGCTCATTGGGTTGGAAGCCAATGATGCCGTCGGCCTCACTGGCTCTTCCGGCATCGGCTTGGAAGGTTACGTATGCCCGGTCGTTTTTGAATACGACTTTGTACGGCTGGCTCATAACTAAAAAAGGCTGCTGGCGCAGCAGGGCATCCGCTTGGTCGAGGCGCGACTGGCTGTAGGGCTGGCCGGGATACAAACGCAGCCAGTTTTCCACAAAACGCCGTCTCAGACGGGCAGTGCCTTCAATACGCACTGTGTCGAACACGATTTTGACCCCTTTCTGAAAATCAAGGGCCGCCGAAACGCCATTTTTTTGCATCTCCAACGAGTCGAGCCGTACGGTGGCAAACGGGTAGCCGTGTTCGTCGGCGTGGCGGAGCATGGCTTCCTCAAGCCTTACCAACTCAGCGTGGCGCAAAGGCCGGCTGCGATACAGCCGTTCGCGAAAACCTGTTTCGCGCAGCAAATCATCGCTTGCGTTTCCGCGTCGCAAGGCCGTCCACCGGAACAGCCGACCTAAGTGCAACCGCACGTGCACTGTGTCTTTTGTCCACTCCACGCTGTCAATCGAGGCGGTCAAGTATCCCTTTTGATGCACTTTGATGATGATTTGTCTCCACAAACGGAGCGTAGTAGCAGAGTCTGGCGAAGAGTCGGGCAGTTTCAGGCTCTGCCACTCGGCGGCCTCGTTTGGTGCTGTTTGATAGGCAATACGCCGAACCTTTTGGGCAAAAGCAATGGATTGCGCCACCACTACAAGCAAAAAAACAACACACAATAGACGCATATAAATTGGTATGGCATTGAAATTTACAAAATCATGGCTGAGGAAATACTGCCCAGTTTCACCCTTTACGCAGGCATCCATTTGTAGAACAGCCTGAAAACAAGCGTCTTGGCATTGATTTTTACCAAGCGTTGGCTTACTTCGACAAGCAGAACCATAAGCTTTGCCGCAATTAAATCCAAATGTCAAACGTAACGGCAAGCACTTGCCAGCGTTTACTTTTGCGCCTTTTATGTAATAAATGGTGCGATTACGCGCCAAATTTGGCCTGCCATTTGGTCAATAAAATCATAACTAAATCAAAACACGTCTTTGCCGAAAGGTCAAGCAATATGACTTTACGAAGAATAAAATCTAATTATTTAAAAATACGTGGTGTTTTTGTTAGAAAACCGTTTATATTTGTGGATTGCGACCAAGTTGAAGCACAGCCCCCTTTTGCCGTGATACAGCTTATGTAATTTATCGAAGAAAAATAAACGCGAGAGTCGCCGCAGACATTGCCTGACGGGCAAAGGGGTTGACTTAAAACAAGCGGCGGTCATAAGAGGTTGTTTAAAATTCCGTTTGAAGGTTGCGTTTTGGGCGAAATTTGCTCAAAACGCTTTTGTACGCAGGTCTTCTCGCAGGGCGGGATGACCGGAACCACAGGCTCGCCAAAGACCAAAGACTCGCGTCCCGACAGGTCGGGACGCATCGGACAAACCGAAATTTAAACAACCTCTAAAAAGGCGTTTACCTCAACAGCACAATTTCTACTAAAACTTAACAAGTACCCATCAAACCAGAGGGCTATGTATAACCAATTTATACTTGAGGAATTGAAGACCCTCAAAGATTTGCTACAGGCGGGGGCTATTACGCAAGGTGAGTTTGACCACCTGAAGCAAATCCTTATTGACGGCACCAAAGCCTCCAACGAAACGGTCGAGGCGAACGGGCAGGCGGCCAAGGCTGTCGGCAACAGTGATGTTTACGAAAATCCTGACGAGGTAATCCGTTACTATTCAAACGAAACCAAAAACCTACTCCTTTACAAGCAATTCGACAAGGCATATCCTTTCGTTCAGAAAATACTTTCGTTGCGTCCCGAACACCGGGAAGCCAATCGTTTTCTGCAAGAGATCAAAACCTACGTCCGGCGCGACTACCTGATTGGGGGGGCCATCGGCGTAGTGGTGGCTTGCGTGCTGTCTGTGGTATTCACATCGTCGCAATACGATGTGAACTTTATCCTGTTGTGCATCATCCCGGTGTTGCTGGGTGTGCTGCTGCCGCAGGCAGCCAGCCGCCTGCTCATAGGTCGTGTGAACAGTCGTGGAATGCGTTATCTGATTTCAGGCGCGGCTGTAGTAGTGTTGGGCTGCGTGTGCAACGTGGCTTTGGCCGGGGCATTGGTATCCTTGGAAGGCGGATTCAGAAGCAACAACAACCCACCCATTGCTTTCTTCCCAGAGCCAGAAATCGATACAACCGACTTCTCGGAAGACTTGGGCAACGTTTTGGATTCAAGCGCAATAGTTGACAAATCCCCAACCGAGAATGTGCCTTCTTCCACTCCGGCGACTTCTGTTAAAACAGATACGAACACGCAAAGGCAAGTTCAGCCTGACCCATCGTCGGCTCCGGAAAAGAACCTGGCTAACAAGGAACCAGAGCCTACGCCTGTTCCGGAAGCAAAAGAGGAGGATGCAAACACTGTCTTGGTACAACGTATCTTGGCCTCTTACTACCGCGACCTGAGCAGCCAAAAGTTCGATGCAAGCAAGTATTACGCCAGGCGGGTAGATCGGTTTTTGAACCAACGCGACATCACACCGCAACTGATCACTACGCAGATTGAGGAAAACTTTTACACGGATTTCCAAGACGCAGTAAGTAGCGTCGTGCCTAACACGCTGGAAGTCAGCCCAATGAAAGGCGGCAAGTTCCAAGCCGATTTTAAAGAGGTAGTGCGTTGCTACCGCAAGTCAGCCAAAAGTCACCAAATCATAACCTCGCGCGTAAAAGTGGTTTTTGACCGTAACATGCGAATCATCTACTACTCAGCACAGCAGATAAAGCCGACGAAGTTCGGCGAGCAGCCAGACGAAAAAACCACCAGCAAAATGGTGTATTTCCAAGACAACTGACCCGAAGGCCTGCAAATGGCCGTGCGTGCGGCAACACATCATTTTTGAGATTATCGTTTTCATGAGCAAATTGCCGCCTTGCATCGGCATTTGCTCATGCGTTATTTTTCAGGATACCGGAAAACAAACCCCACATTTCTGCAAGTCCTACTTATGACGGGCGAGCATTTGCCTTCGACACAAGCTTTTCGCCTTAAAACCACCCACAAAGCCCAGCAGTGAATCATGAAATTCTTGATTGCAGTCGTTCTCTCGCTGTTCCATACCGGATTCGCTTCCTTCACTCATACCGACGACTTGGAGAAGGCCCTCAGGGCGTTAAAGCAAAAAGATTTCAACACGGCCAAACAACTCATTGACCAAGCCATTGGCCGAAACTCCTTTGACCCAGGGGCCTATTACGCGTTGTCAATCTACTACTCCGATCCCGACAACCGCCCCTACGATTATTTCAAAGCCTATGACTACCTGATACTGGCCGAAAAATATTACTCGACCCTGACCACCCGCGAAGCCAATCATCTCCAAAAACTGGGCATTACGCCAATTGAAATTCAACGGCAAAAACAACAAGTCGGATTGTATGCGGTTCAGCAGGTTATCAAAGCCAAGGATGTGGCTGCCACTGACCGGGTCATAGCCCGGTTTTCCACCCTTCCAGACGTAGTGCAGAAGGCGACCGATTTCAAGCACGAAGCAGCTTTTGAAGAAGCCAATCGGGTCAATACTTACCAAGCGTTTCAGAACTTTTTCGTGAAATATCCGCAAGCCAAGCAAGCGGAAGAAGCTCGTGAGAAATACGAACAACTGCTCTTCAAAAGCCTCACCGCCGAAAATACTTGGCAAGCATACGAAAGTTTCTACAAGAACTACCCGAAAAGCCCTTACCGCGACCGGGCCATCAAGCTTTACGAAAAGTTGTACTTCGAACAACAGGTGAAAGCGTCGCCCTCATTGGAAACGCTGGAACGGTACATTCGCGAAAACCCGTCGGGTGCGTACACTGCCGAGGCCAAAGCAATGCTCGAAAGCCTGGAATCGCTGTTGCCGGTTCGCGTCGGCGAACTATGGGGCTTTGTCAACGGCAGCGGGAAAACGATTATTCAGCCCGCTTACGAACGGACTGGCATGTTTTCCCAAGGATTGGCTCGGGTGCGCCGCAACGGCAAATGGGGTTATGTTGATGTCAAAGGCAAACTGGTGATTCCGGCAGTGTACGATATGGCGCGTGATTTCAGTGAAAACGCGGCCGCTGTGATGCAACGCAGCCGCAAAGGCTTGGAAGCGTTTTACATTGACCCCGCCGGGAAGCCGCTCTTTGGCAAGACTTACCCAACCGACGGCTCGTATTGGCCGATTCATCCATTCAAAGACGGGCTGGCCGCCGTTGAGGATGCAGGTAGCAAGAAATTGGGGTTTATTGACAAAAAAGGCAATTATGCAGTAGCTCCGATTTTCAATTTTACCGACAGCCGCCGAAACGCACCGGGCATGTACTCTTTTTCGGCGTTTGAACAAGGCTTCGCGTGGGTACGCAGCGACGACGGGGCCGGTTTGATTGACACGAAAGGCGTTTTTCTGCTCAAAGGAGCCTACACACAGCCTATCCCCGACTCAACCATTCTGTCGCCGTACTGTCATTCGTTTTCGGACGGGCTTTGCCTGATTGAAGAATCGTCGGGAGCGTTTTACGTCAACCAAGCGGGCAGGAAAAGCATCAACATCCCGGTCGGCTTTACGGCTTCACCTTTCGCCGACAGCGTGGCGTGGACACGTTCCAAATACGACAGCAAATATTATTTGATTGACAACCAAGGACGTACCATCTTGAACATGGCCGCCCACAAGGCCTATCCTTTTCACGAAGGCAGGGCCGTCATCCAAAAAGACCCGCCAGCCAAACGGGTGTATTTCTACGACCAAACACCCGAACCTACTTACAGCTACATTGACAAGGAAGGTCGCAGCGTGTACGATTTCAAATTCGACACGCTGGCCGAAATTCCTTTCAACAGCAGTGCGTTCAAAAACGGGATTGCGTGCGTACTCATGGACGGCAAACAAACCTATATTAATAAGGAAGGCAAAATAGTCTGGCAAAGCACCGAAAACTGGAATGAGTGATGTTTGCGTATGCGCGTTTTAGGCAAATTTTGCCCAAAACGCTCGGTATGAAATCCACCGCTACGTAGAATAACGTGAATGACGGAAAAAGGAAGGATGTGTCATGCCGACCAAGCAGGCATGACAAAAAACCTC
>JALOMD010000446.1 GCA_025455595.1 Cytophagales bacterium
AACCAAAGCGAAACAAGCCGATGTCGGCGTGGCGATTTACGGACTGGAAAGCGGCGACACGCTGACGCTGAACGGCGACAAACACTACCCGATGCAAAGCGTGTTCAAGTTTCATATTGCATTGGCGGTGCTGTCCCAAATTGACAAAGGAAAGCTTTCGCTCAATCAGAAAATAAAAATCACCAAAAAAGACCTTTTACCCGGCCTGTACAGCCCCATTCGGGATAAGTACCCAGAGGGCGTAACGCTGACAATTGCGGAGATTTTGGAATACACCGTTTCCCAGAGTGACAATGTAGGTTGTGACGCTTTGTTGAGGCTCGTAGGCGGGCCGCAAGCGGTGGAGAACTATTTTGTGAAAAACAATTTCAAAGATGTTTCCATAAAAATCAACGAAGAAGTGATGCAGAACAATTGGGATTTGCAATTCCAGAATTGGACGACACCCAAAGCTGCTAATCAGGTGCTGTCTGCTTTCTACACCAACGACAAGAAACTGTTGTCAACCAAAAGCCACGACTTCATCTGGAACGTGATGAAAAAAACCGAAACCGGAAAAGACCGTTTGAAAGGCCAGTTGCCAAAAGGGACGGTGGTAGCCCACAAAACGGGTTGGTCGGGCATGAACAAGGCGGGCATAACCGCCGCGACAAATAACATCGGCATCGTTTTCCTACCCAACGGACAGCATTTTTACATAAGCGTGTTTGTGGCTAACTCGAAGGAGGACATGAAAACGAACGAAAAAACAATTGCCGACATCGCAAAAGCGGCTTGGGATTATTTCACGGCCAGATCAAACGGAAAATAATTGCCCAGTCACGAGTAGCTGGTCTTGAGTGGAAAACAGCGTACAAACCTTGAAAGCCCGCGTATTAGGAAACAGATTTTCAAAACAAAAGACTGATTGGGTGTTTTCTCGGCTACAAGTTGCTGGTTTTCAAGCAGTTCATCGTTCGGCGTTACGCATTCGATATTCAAAATTGGCATTAATACGCACAGCCACTTATCAACCAAAAGACAAACTGCATGATTTGTGTTGAAAAGCGTTTTGGGCAATTTTTGCTCAAAACGCTTTTCTGTAGCACATGCTTTAGCCTGTGTGAAAACTGAAAGATTTCTTTGCAAGAGTGCAACTACAAAATAGTGTCTTTTTGACAGTGAAAACCCGCCTATGGCGGCGCACAGGTTAAAGCATGTGCTTGTGCTACAGATACAGCGTTTTGGGCATTTTTCGGCAAATTTGTTGCTCCCCTGCTGGCGCAAGCGTCCGCTTGTGCGTGTTTTTTGTCTTTTATGCAACCAGCGTCCGCTGGTCGCAAACCGACAGGTTTGCCAAATCTGATGTCAACAAAAGCAGAAAGCAACAGGCGTTTTGGATAAAAAACGCTCAAAACGCTTTTTACTATTTACCGAAATTGCGGCATGGTGTGGTTCCGTCTTTTGCGAGCCGTCGGCTCGCGACCAGCAGACGCTGGTCACAAAAAAGGCATCACGCCGAGGCGTGACACCAGTCGCGAAAGCAAAAAAGCGTTTTGGGCAATCCCGACTTGTCGGGACGCTTTTTTTTGACTGCCCACCGCTACTGCTACTGCCTACTATTCCGTTCAATGCAATTTCGTTTTCCGCACCACGCCGCCTTCCACGTCAGACAGGGCGTGGATGGTGATGAACGCCTGCGGGTCTATTTGTTTCACGGCGTTGCGGATACGCCCGATTTCCAGCCGTGTCACCACGCAGAACAAAATCTCCTGCGCCTCGCCCGACCACCCCTTGCGGCCTTTATAGACGGTCACGCCCCGGCCCAAGCCTTCGGTGATGGCCCGCCGAATGTCTTCGCTTTTGTCGGAGACAATAATCAGCGCGGTGTATTCCTCCAAGCCGTGCAGGATGAAATCAAGCGTCTTGGAAGCGGCGAAATACGTGAGAATCGAGTACATGGCAATTTCGACGCTGAGGAAAAAGGCCGCCGCCGAGAAGATGAACACGTTGAGCAGCAGAATCACGTCGCTGACGCGCAGCACGTGCGTGTGCCGACTGATGAGCAGCGCGGCCACTTCGGTGCCGTCAAGCACCGCCCCGCCCCGGATGGCCAGCCCAATGCCCGCCCCGATGAAAAAACCGCCGAAAACCGCCGTCAGCAGCAAGTCGGGCGTAACGTCGGGGTATTTCACCACGGCCAAGCACACCGACAGCCCGGCAATGGCCAGCACGCTTTTGATGGCAAACCGGCGGCCGATTTGCCGCCAACCCAGCACAATGAACGGCAGGTTGATGAGCGGAATCAGGATGGAAAGCGGCCACGGCGTGAGGTCGGCGAGCAGCATGGAAACGCCCGTCACACCGCCGTCAATGAAGCGGCTCGAAAACAAGAAGCCTTTCAGTCCCATGCCCGCCGACAAAATGCCCAACGTTATCAAGACAGTGTCCTTGACACTCCGCAGCCATTGACGGGACGGTTTTACAGAAGTTACGGTTTGCTGGTCGGTCATTTTCCAATAACGAATGTCGAATGATGAACTTCGAATGATGAATGGACAGTCGGGACAGACGGTTTCCTGTCGGGCCAGTGGCTGGCAAATTACGCGGGCAACCGGTTGAAAGCAAAGATGAAACACTACAGCCGGATTTGTGTTTGCGTTTTGGGTAAAATTGTCTGAACCGCAAGTTCGACGAACTCATGATTCAGACAAAAAAGCCGTTTTGGGCAATTTTTGCTCAAAACACAAGAGCATAACCTTTCAACCTTCCAACTTGTAACCTTCCAACCTTCAAAGAAACACCACGTACAGCCACACCCACGCGTTCACGTAGCCGCCCACGTCCATGAGCAAATACGTGCCAGCGTGGAACAACACCCCGGCGGGCAGCCAAAGCCAACGCATTTTCGGCCAAAAGACGACGCTAATAAATCCCAACTGAAACACCAACGCCGACGCGGGCAGCAGCACGCACAGCCAGTCGTGGCGGGCCACCCAAAGGCCGGCGGCGGTGGGGTGCAGGTACAGGTAGTTTCGGAAAGTTTCCGGGGCCAGCCATTCCCAGCCGCCGGTGAGCAGTTTTTCCAGTCCGGCCTGCAAATACACCGTGCCAATCACCAAACGAATCAACGGCAAAGCCCAAGCGGAGGCATTGCTACCTGTTGGACGAAAGAAGAAAGAATAAAGAGAAAAGAGCGGACGTAGCCCTTGGGCTGGTCTTTCCTCTTTGCTCTCTCCTCTTTTTTCGGAAACAGATGACTTGTTGGTTTTGTGCGAAAACGGATGCAACAACAGCGGCATCAGGCATAGCACGTAAGTGAGCGGCGCGAAGCCGTGGTCAATTTTCTCGAAACTGTACAGCCAGCCTTGCAGCAATACGAACAACCCGGCGGCGAGTGTCGCGAAAGACACCGAACGGAACCGCAGCACTACGCACACACAACTGATCCACAGCAAGACGCACAAAGCCGTCGAAACCCACGGCGACGGAAACGGCACCCACCGCAACAACGCCAGCGGACGGTAGAAATCACGCGCCGCGTGCAATTGCGAGAACACCACCGGCCAGTCGTAGGTGACGAAAAGCACGCAGGCATAGACTGCAACCGCGTACAGGCGCACCTTGGCCGCCGGAACCGGCTCGGCAAAGAGGCGGCGCAAGCGGATGCGCAACGGTTGCCAACGCCGCAGGGCCACCGAAAGAGCGGTTGCCGCCACCACCACCAGCCCGGCCCGCAGCACGATTTGGTCAGCGTGGCGCAGGAAAAAAGCAGCCTCGAAGCGGTGTTTTTCAACCGCAAAACGCGGATAGACGGCATTGACCACAGCCATGAACCAGTCGGGGGCGGTGCCGAGATGGGCTTGTGTCACCAACCCGCGCAGCCATAACATATACATTGCCGCCATTGCCGCCCAGCCCGCCAACGCCCATCGAAGCCATCGGCTATTCATGCGGCGCGGGTCGGTAGGTGGCGGCAACGGTTGTGTCGGGTTTCGGTTGGCCTTGCGTTCGGGTCACGCGCAGCAGTTGCCACTCGGCGGGC
>JALOMD010000447.1 GCA_025455595.1 Cytophagales bacterium
TGCTCGGCCACGGCCGGGGTCATGTGGGCTTGGAAAGCGTCGGGGGTTTGCCCGTACATTTCCATCGGGTATTTCTTGAAAAACCGGTCGTCCAGCGACTGCAGCGGCGTAAATTTGTACAGGAACTGCATCTCGGGCGGATTGGCGGCTGCCTTGCCGTTCACGTACACCTGCCGGTCGCGGATTTCAATCTTGTCGCCCGCAATGCCGATGCAGCGTTTGATGTAGTTGGTGCGCAAATCCACCGGGTAGCCTTTCGGAATGGTGAGGATGCGTCCGTCGTATTTGGCTCGCGTATTCGGATGTTCGGCGGGTACGTTGAACACCACCACGTCGTTGTTCTTGACGCTGGAGAAGCCCGGCAGCCGCGTCTGCGGCACCTGAATCCACTCCAGGTACGACGGGATGTTAGTTCCCCAGATGGTCTGGTGCGTCAGCGGCACTTGCAGCAGCGTCTTGGGCGTGCGGGCACCGTAGTGCAACTTGCTCACAAACAGGAAGTCGCCGGTGAGCAGCGACCGTTCCATCGAAGACGTGGGGATGGTGTAGGGCTGGATGATGAGCCAATGCACCGCCGAGGCCACCACGACGGCGAACACGATGGATTCGAGCCATTCGCGGAGGGCACCTTTCTTCTTTTTGGCCTGGGTCTCAGCCGACTGTTTGGTTACGGAAGACATCAATTTCGAATGAGTGAATGATGGAATGAGTGAATGTGAGGTCAGAATTCAGAGGTCAGAAGCGTTTTGCGTTTATCGTTCCCACCAATCCAATTGCGTAATTCATCAATTTTTGCCCAAAACGCCTGTCACACGCAGGTCTGTACGCGGTGCATCAGACCGGAATCACAGGCTCGCAAAAGACAACAGAAAGGCGTCCCGACAGGTCGGGATTGCTCAAAACGCTTTGTCGGTGGTTGACATACTAACGACAAATCTCCGGCCACCCGTCATCTGCGTATGCGATATTTTTACAAAGTAACTGAAAAGAAGGCAATAAGAAGACAATTTTGAATGAACGAATTTTGAATGAACGAATGGAAGTCGGAATGCAGAAATGCGTTTTAAGCAAATTTTGCCTGAAACGTCCGTCCGTTGTCTCTCACGAGCCTGTGGTCTCGGTCTGACGCACAGCGTACAGACCTGCCCACTGTCGTCGTTTTAGGTGATTCTTGCCCAAAACGCTTCTGACCTCTGAATTCTGAACTCGTATTCACTCATTCCATCATTCACTCATTCAAAATTGAGCGGTTACGTCAACATCCCGCCGTCCACTTGCAGCACTTGACCGGTGATGTAGCGGCTCAGGTCGGAGGCGAGGAACACGGCGCAGTCGGCCACTTCTTCGGGCGTGCCGCCGCGTTTCAGCGGAATGCCTTTCAGCCATTCTTCCTTGTTGGCAAGGTCGTGGGTCATTTCGGTTTCGATGAAACCCGGCGCAATGGCGTTGCTGCGGATGTTGCGCGAGCCGAGTTCGAGGGCCACCGACTTGGTGAAGCCGATGATACCCGCCTTGGAGGCGGCGTAGTTGGCTTGCCCGGCGTTGCCCCGGATGCCCACCACCGACGTGAGGTTGATAATGGAGCCGTTTTTCTGCTTCATGAACGGCCGGGTGGCGGCTTTGGTGAGGTTGAACACCGACTTCAGGTTTACGCGTAGCACCTCGTCCCACTGGGCTTCGGTCATGCGCATCAGCAGGCCGTCTTGGGTGATGCCTGCGTTATTGACCAGCACGTCCAGCGTGCCGAAATCGGCTAATACAGAAACGACAAGTTCCTCGGCGGCTTGGAAGTCGGACGCGTCGGAGCGGTATCCTTTGGCCTTCACGCCCAGGTCGGCGAGTTCTTTCTCCAACGCCTGCCCTTTCTCCACGCTCGACAGGTAGGTGAACGCCACGTTGGCTCCTTCCTGCGCAAAACGCAACGCAATGGCCCGCCCAATGCCTTTGGACGCGCCGGTAATCAAAGCGGTTTTTCCTTGTAACAAACCCATGTTTTGGAGTGATGAGTGATGAGTTATAAGCGATGAGTGATTTGCTTTTTACGGAAATTCGGGCAAAACACAAAGCGGGGCGCAAGATAGCGGGTTTTTCGGGAATGCGGAATGGGGGAATAGGTAAGCAGTGGCAGTAGCAGGCGGCAGTCAGGCAACGGCGTTTTGGGCAAAAATTGCTTAAAACGCCAGCGGGGCAAACAACTTAGGGCTTTCGCTTGTAACTCCGAATGCCATTCGGAGAACACGCGAAAGCGTGTTTTCGCCACAGAACACCCACGCCACGGCGTGGGACTCCGAATAACATTCGGAGTTACAATCACCGTTTCTTTTTGCGGTAAGCGAAAGTCCTGCAACTATTCACCCCTACGAAAATTGCGTTTTGGGCAAAAAATGCTTAAAACGCAATCTGATACGACGCATACCGACAACTCGCTACAAGTCAAATGGCAGACGAAATGAAACCACTCATTGAAAAACTAAACGCAAACCCGAAAGGGGTTTTTCTGACAGACGGCGCAGGAGCATTGCTCACTGCGTTCTTGCTGGGCGTGGTGTTGGCAAGTTTTGAAAACACGTTCGGAATGCCACGCAACGTCCTGTATTTTTTGTCTGTATTAGGATGCGTGTATGCTGCATACTCGATTTGCTGTTGTCTGCTGGTCACCGACAATTGGCGTTTTTATTTGAAAATCATCGCCATCGCCAATCTTTTGTACTGTTGCCTGACGGCCGCGCTGGTGGTTTTCTTTTACAAACACATCACAATTTGGGGCTTGACGTATTTCCTGAGTGAAATAGCGGTGATAATCGTTTTGGTACGCGTTGAATTCATGTTGATTTCCCGACGAACCTGAACAAATGAATGGCAAGGCGTTTCAAGCAAAAAACGCCCAAAACGCCATTTCACTGCCGCCTGCTACTGCCACTGCCTACTTTTTTCTGACCTCTGACCTCACAATTCGCAAATCGTACTTCGTACTTCTATTTCACTCCCCCGTTCACTGGGGCCAGCAGGTTGGCGAACAGGCGGTAAGCTCCGGGGACACCGGCGGGCAACTGGCGGAAAAACGCGTATCCGGTATAGACGAAGCGGCCTTTGCCATAGTTGGCCACCAGCAGGCCGCCGTCCTGGGCTTTTTCGCCGGGGTCGGCGCAGGAGAGCAGGGATTCGTACCGGTCGTCCCACTTTTGGGCGAAGTACAGGCCGCGTTCCTGCACCCAGCCGTCGAAGTCGCGGGCGGTGATTTTGTTGGGCGTGTTCAGCAGCGGGTGTTGCGGTTTCAGGAACGTCACCGGAGCCTCCTCCACCGTCACCCGGTCGCGCGAAATCTCGAACGGATACGGCCCGATCTGCTCCGTCAGCAAACCCCGGTTCACGTTGTATTGCGCCACCACCACGCCGCCGTTTTCCACGTATCGCATCAGCTTGGGTTGGTAAAACTTCAAGCGTTCCTCCGTATTAAAGGCCCGCACCCCCAGCACAATGGCATCGAAGCGTTGCCAGTCGGCAAGGTCGGCTTTCAGGTCGTTTTCGGTGAGCAACGTCACGGCGTAGCCCATTTGGCGCAGGGCAGCGGGCACGTCGTCACCGGCTCCCATCAGGTAGGCGATGTTTTTGCCAGCCGTGCGTACGTCAAGCCGCACCACGCGGGCTTCGGCCACCGGGAAGAGCGTTTGGCGCGGGATGTGGTCGTAGGCGATGGTGAGCAGGCCGCGCGAAAACGCCTCGCCGCCCGACGTTTCGGCCACGGCCCGCAGCGTGCCGTCCGAAGCTCCGGCGGGCGGGGTCACTTGGAACAGCACGCTTTGCTCGGCTTCCGGCTTGGCCAAGTCAAACGGCAGCGAGGCGGGCGACACGCCCCAGCCTTTGGGTGCTTCCAGCCGCACGTTGCCTTTCACAGCGGCGGCACCGGCTTTCAGCAGCACACTCATGGGCTTGGGTTCGGAGGTGGAGAAAACCAGTACTTTCTCGTCGAGGTTTGCCATCACCGCCGGACGCACCTCGAACGGGCGGTACAATTCGCC
>JALOMD010000448.1 GCA_025455595.1 Cytophagales bacterium
GAAATCGCTCTGACGATTCTGCTGGCCGGGTTTACGATGATTTTCGTCATCGTCTGCGTCACGCTGAAACCTTTCGCGGACTACGCCCAAACGCCCATTACCATCGCGGCATTTATTTCGCTGTTCGTCTGCCTGATCCCGACCACCATCGGCGGGCTGCTTTCGGCCATCGGGATTGCGGGCATGGATCGGGCACTCAGGGCCAACGTGATTGCCAAGTCGGGCAAGGCAGTCGAGACCGCCGGTGACGTGGATACGCTGCTTTTGGACAAAACCGGAACCATTACGATTGGCAACCGCAAGGCCACCAACTTTTATCCGGCCAACGGCATTGCCACAGATCACTTCATCGAAAGCAGCCTGCTCAGTTCGCTGGCCGACCAGACACCCGAAGGCAAATCCATCGTGGAACTGGCGGCCCCCTCCCAGCCTCCCCCCAAGGGGGAGGAGAAAAATGCTCCCTCCCCTTGGGGGAGGGCCGGGGTGGGGCTTCCGGGGTTGGGGGAGGCCATTCCGTTCACCGCCGAAACCCGCAGCAGCGGTGTAGACTTGCCCGACGGGCGGCAGATTCGGAAAGGTGCGTTTGACGCGATTCGCAACCTGGTTTCGCAAAACGGTAACTACTTTCCAACCGAAACCGAAGCAAAAGTGAAGGAAATCGCGGCCAACGGCGGCACGCCGCTGGTGGTGGCCGAAAACAAGCAAGTGCTGGGCGTGATCGAGTTGCAGGACATCATCAAGCCGGGCATTCAAGAGCGGTTTGGCCGGTTGCGCAAAATGGGCGTGAAAACGGTGATGGTAACCGGCGACAATCCGCTGACGGCCAAGTACATCGCCACCAAGGCCGGGGTGGACGATTTCATCGCCGAGGCCAAGCCGGAAGACAAGATGAACTACATCCGCGCTGAACAAGCAAGCGGCAAATTGGTAGCCATGATGGGCGACGGCACCAACGACGCCCCCGCACTGGCGCAGGCCGACGTGGGCGTAGCCATGAACTCAGGCACGCAGGCGGCCAAGGAAGCAGGCAACATGGTGGACTTGGACAACGACCCGACTAAGTTGATCGAGGTGGTCGAAATCGGCAAGCAATTGCTGATGACGCGCGGCACGCTGACTACTTTCAGCATCGCCAACGACGTGGCCAAGTATTTCGCCATCGTGCCTGCGTTGTTCATGGGTTCCATCCCGGCCTTGCAGGCGTTGAACGTCATGCGGCTGCACAGTCCGGAATCGGCCATTCTGTCGGCGGTGATTTTCAATGCCGTCATCATTCCGTTGCTGATTCCGCTGGCCTTGCGCGGGGTGGCATACAAGCCCATTGGAGCCAGTGCCCTGCTGCGCCGCAACTTGTTCATTTACGGCTTGGGCGGGGTGATTGTCCCGTTCGTCGGCATCAAGCTGATTGATTGGGTGGTGGGGGTGTTTGTGTAGAAGCCTCTCCCAACCCCCTCCCACGGAGGGGGCTTTTCACCAGCGTTTTGGGCAAAAAATGCTTAAAACGGCAAAGACCTCTCCTTTGGAGAGGGGTACGCCTTTAGACTGTCCGAGCCTATTGTCTCAAACCAGTTGGGAACGCAAGGCTCGTTGGGTTGAACAGTCACCCCTCTCTACAGGAGAGGGGACGGGGGTGAGGTTGCAAAATAGTATCCTTTTCAAAGGCAAAACCTGCCTGTTTATTGATCAGAATCATTTAAATACAAGAAAATATGAAAACACATCTGTTTCCAGCCTTGCTAATGACCTTGCTTTGCTTGGTGTCTTTCTGCGTAGCCTATCCGCTTGCCATTTGGGGCGTGGCGCAACTGGCACCCAACCACGGCAGGGGAGAAGTTATTGAGAAAAATGGCCGCGTTGTCGGTTTTGCCAATGTGGGGCAAAAGTTCGCGGAAGACCGCTATTTCAACTCCCGCCCGTCGGCGGTGGAGTACAATGCGGCGGGGTCGGGCGGCTCCAACAAAGGCCCGTCCAATCCCGAGTATCTGGCACAGGTACAGGCACGGATTGATACGTTTCTGGTACATAACCCGACTATCAAAAAATCAGAAATCCCGTCCGAACTCGTCACTGCCTCGGGTAGCGGCCTTGACCCGGACTTGTCGCCTGCGGCCGCGATGGTGCAGGTGCCACGCATCGCCAAATTGCGCAACTTGCCGCCCGACCAAGTGCGTGCCTTGGTAACCCAACATACCCAACCGCCGTTGCTGGGCCTGTTCGGCCCGGAGCGGGTAAACGTGCTCCGGCTAAACTTGGCCTTGGACGAACTTGGGGTCGCCGGTCGTTAGCGGTAAGTGGCATGGGTCATGGATAATGTTGCTGATTGCCATAAACTTGTATTCGCGTTTGTACAAGCGTTTTGGGCAAAATTTGCCCAAAACGCACTCACTTGTCCCTTGCTTGCAAGCAAGAGAGTCGCTATAGCTGAAAACGAGAAAGTTGCCCGATTTTCGCGAAAAAAATCCTGCAACAAAAGGTGTCGCGGTTTGTCGGAATGCCACTTGTAACTGCCTGATTATCAGTTTTTTAACAGCTCGGTGCCTGACAGAAATTGATCGTTTCTGACGTGCAAAAATCATTGTAAGTATATCATTTTCAGTTGTTTGTAATTTGATTTTGACTGACGACTAACGACTTTGTGCTTCTGATTAACAATCTAACCAACTGCATTAAAAATGAAAAAAACACTATGGGCCGCATTGGCTGTTTCCTTGGCACTTCCGGCCTTCGGTCAAGTGGTCAATACGGCGACATTAGACACCAGCGACGTAAACGCCAAAGGCAAAATCACCGTGGGCGGCTACATTGACCTGTACTACGGCTACGATTTCAACCGCCCGCCCAGCGGCGACCGGCCGTATTTTGTGTCTATGGGTCGGCACAACGAGGCCACCGTCAACTTGGCTTTTGTGGACGTGAAATACACCGCGTCGCGGGTACGGGCCAGGTTTGTGCCGGGCTTCGGCACGTACATGAACGCCAACTACGCCGCCGAACCCGGCACGCTGCGCAACATCGTGGAAGGCAACGTAGGCGTACGGTTGTTCCGTAACAAAAACATCTGGCTTGACGCGGGCGTGCTGGGGTCGCCGTACACCAACGAGTCGGCCATTTCCAAAGACCACCTGATGTACACCCGTTCGTTTGCGCCCGAATACGTGCCCTACTATTTGTCGGGCGTGAAGCTGACCCTGCCGCTGGGCGAGAAAGTGACGGCCTATCTGTACGGGCTGAACGGCTGGCAGGTGATTCAGGACAACAACGCGGGCAAGGCGTTGGGCACGCAATTGGAGTACCGTCCGGGAACAAAATGGCTGCTCAACTGGAACACCTACGTCGGCGACGAACGTTCGGAGGCCGCGCCGCAGAACCGGATGCGGTATTTCTCTGACGTTTATTTCATCTACAATCCTGACGGCAGGTTTTCGGCAACGGGATGCGTTTATGGCGGCGTACAGAACCGCGAGGCCAACGGCAGTAGCACTTCGGCCACGTGGTGGCAGGCCAATCTTACCGGTCGGTACCGCTTTACGGATCAGATTTCGCTGTCCGGGCGAATCGAATGGTTTGACGATCCGGACAATGTGCAAATCACGCCCGTGACGGCTTCCGACGTGCGTCCGCTGGGCTTCCGTTCGGGCAGTGCAGGGCTTTGCCTGAACGTGAAAGTGACGGACAATGCGATGTTTCGTTTCGAAGGCCGCCAGTTTTTCTCGAACACCGATGTTTTTCAACGCGAAGGCACCGCCGTCCGCAACAGCAGCCTGTTGATTTCAAACCTGACGGTGTGGTTTTAGCTAAAAGCTATTAGCCGTTAGCTTTTAGCTAAAAAATGAAGATTTGGAACTTTATCTGTGGAAGCGTTTTAGGCATTTTTTGCCCAAAACGCCGGTTTGTCACTAATCGCATAGCAAAATAGTGTTTGAAAAACATTGTTTTGTCGCATCAAAACCCAATCACCGAGGCCTGTGGCACACAGGCCGTTGCAGACCCACGCTACAGGCCTGTGTGCCACAGGTCCGAAACCTGCCACAGATACAAGGCAACCCAATAGCCAACTGCCACAGGCCACGGTTACAGAAGCGTTTCGAGCAATTTTTGCCCAAAACACTGACACAAATCGCACAGAAATAGTATCCCGCCTTGCGGGATTTCACTTCGTTCAACTTTTGAAAACGCGAAACCTGCCACCTACAGAAGCTAACAGCTAATAGCCAAAAGCTAAAAATGGAACCCTCCGCCGAATATTTCCTCAACCTGATCAAACGTTCGCGGCGCGGTAAGTTCAAGATTTACATTGGCATGAGTGCCGGCGTGGGCAAAACCTACCGGATGTTGCAAGAGGCCCACGCCCTGCTGCGCAACGGCATTGACATTCGCATCGGCTACGTCGAGACGCACAACCGGCCCGAAACGGCCGTTTTGGTGGACGGCTTGCCGGTGGTTCCGCGCCGCCGTATTTTCTACCGGGGCAAGGAACTGGAGGAAATGGACACGCAGGCCGTGCTGAACCTGCGGCCCGAAGTAGTGATTGTGGACGAACTGGCCCATACCAACGTGCCCGGCAGCAAAAACGAAAAACGTTGGCAGGACGTGCTGGAAATCCTGCAAGCGGGCATCAGCGTGATTTCGGCGGTGAACATCCAGCACTTGGAAAGCCTCAACGACGATGTGCGGCAAATCACCGGTATTGAAGTCACCGAACGGGTGCCCGGCCGGGTGTTGTCCGAGGCTGACGAGGTGGTGAACATTGACCTGACGGCCGACGAACTTATCACCCGCCTGCGAGAAGGCAAGATTTACGACTCGGCCAAAGTGGAAACCGCCTTGCGGAATTTCTTCCAGCCCGAAAAAATCCTGCAACTCCGCGAATTGGCCCTGCGCGAAGTGGCGGCGCAAGTGGAGCGGAAGATAGAGACCGAACTGCCGCCCGACACGCAACTACGGGCCGAACGGTTCATGGCTTGTGTGGACACCCACCACGAGGAGGCGCGGAAAATCATCCGCAAGACGGCCCGCTTGGCCAGCTACTACAACGCCCACTGGCTGGCCTTGTACGTGCAAACCGACCGCGAAGACGTGAACCGAATCAACTTGGCGGCGCAGCGGCATTTGCTCAACAACCTGCAACTGGCCGCCGAAATGGGAGCCGAAGTGGTGCGCATACGCAGCAACCGCGTGGCCCAAACCATTGCCGACACGGCCGTGCAGCGGGGTGTCACCACCATCTGCATGGGCAAGCCGCGCATCGGTTTGTGGGAGGTTGTCGCCAACACCGACCTGTTCCGCAATCTGCTGCGCCGCCTCACCGACCGGCAAAGAAAAAAGAGCGGCCCGGCAAACCCTCTTTTGTCCAGTAGTGTGGCAAAAGTCTTGCGGTGTTTGAAAGTCCAATCCGGTTCGTGGAGGCATCAGGCCTTGGCTTGACAGGCGAACCGTGAAATTCCGTGGCTCGTTTTGGGCGATTTTCGCCCAAAACGCCAAACGCCAAACGCCAAACGCCAAACGCCAAACGCCAAACGCGTGACCATAAAAACGAAAATATCGCTTGGCTTGGCCTTTCTGTTCACCGTCATCCTGCTGTTGGGCGGGTTGGGGTCGTTTTATTTGTACCGG
>JALOMD010000012.1 GCA_025455595.1 Cytophagales bacterium
GAGAACCGTAAATTGAAGTGGAAGCCGCGTCTTTCAACACGGTCAGGCTCTCGAAATCACCAGGGTTAAGGGTAGAGAAGTCGGTAGAGGAGATTTCGACTCCATCCATGATGAACAGAGGATCGGTATTGCCCAGAATGGATCCGCGACCACGTATCAGGATGGAGGCGGCAGAACCCGGCTGCCCTGAGTTTGCTTGCACAAGAATGCCGGGTGCCATACCCTGTAGCGTCTGGTCAAATGAAGCCATGGGCATTTGGCTAATGGTGCTGCCTTTTACAGTGGCGACCGAGCCAGACACCTCGCGTTTATTCTGAGTGCCATAGCCTGTAATGACGATTTCACTCAGTTCGCTTACATCAGACTGGAGAGCCACGTTGATGCTGCTACGACCACCGACGGCCACTTCTTGGGAAATGAAACCTACGAAGCTGAAGACAAGGGTGGCATTGTCTGGCGCAGCCAAAGAGTAGCGGCCTTGTCCATCGGTGACGTTGCCGCGCGTGGTTCCTTTGATAGACACGCTAACGCCCGGCAGCGGGGTGCCGTCCGAACTGGCGGTAACGGTGCCGGTAACGGTGCGTTCCTGCGCCCACGAAAGGCCACAGCCGAACGCCACCAGCACGAATGAGAGTAACAGTTTTCTCATAAAGTGTTTGATTGGGTTAGAGTTGACAGTAAGTTTCCGGAAGATTCGCAAAAAACAAGACGCGACTTCTGCAAAAACTATATTTAGCGAACAAAACTAAGGTATTTCCATCAAATTGCCTTTCTTTTGACGCAAATCGTTTAGGAATACAGGAATAAATATCGTTTTGTCTTCTTTTTGTGCTACTTACGGTGTCACACTAATAAGCTGTTCGCGTATTTCGTTCCGACGATTTGAGACGCTCGACATACGGTTTTGCAAAGGTGGCCGGGCCGGGCAATTCTATAGGCTTGGCGTTTTGGGCAAAAAACGGCCAAAACGACCTTGGGTAGGGATTCCCAAAAAACTGTAATGTTTGGAACAGAAAACCGACAGTTAGTCACCTGATGCTTACCAAGCCGACGCCACTCACGGATTTGCCGAAAAACGCCTGAAACGGTTTTTCAGGCTGGTAAAGACACGCAATGCAGGCAAGTTCGGCATCTATCTTATCTGAAACTGCCGCCCTGTCATAGTTATGGTTGTTGCTTGACAAACGATGCTTCTGCACATAAAAAAAGCACACAAACGTTGCAGTGTGCAAGTTCGTGTGCCAATTGTCAGGAGGATACTGGCATAATTAGCTGTCAGCCGAGAAATTACAAAAGCCGATTCAACCGTTTTGGGCAAAAAACGCTCAAAACGCCGATACCCATCCCAACTCTTTACTGGTAACCTGGGTTTTGGCGCAGATTGGTGTTAGTGTCAATCTCGCGTTGTGGTATTGGCAGCACCAAGTTATCGGCACCAAACGCTGTCGTGCCAACCGGCCTGCGTGTACGTTTCAAATCGTGCAACAGATGCCCCTCGAAGGCAAGCTCCAAGCGGCGTTCGCCCAGAATGGCATCCAAGGTGAGCGAGGTCAAAGGCGCAAGCCCAGCCCGCTCGCGGATAAGGTTGATGTCGGCCAGCGGAGTCGCGCCTACGCTTCCATTGAGTCGGAAATTGGCCTCGGCGCGGGTCAGGTACATCTCAGCCAGACGTATGATCGGTACGTTGCCAAACTGATCCAAAAACTTCTGTGTGAAAGTGCGGTTGCCAGCCGTAGTGAAGAAGCCTCTGCGTTGGTCGGCAGCATCATACAACTGCAAGTGACGCGTCTGGACACGGATGTCGCCACGGCCACCGAAGTCTGCCGGTGCGTAAAACGTATTCAGTGCGTTGGTACCGTCTTGGTTGGTCACCAGCACCGAGAATATGTTCTCGGGAGAGGGGCCACCATTTGTCTCATCGTTGAAGGCAACGGCAAACTCCTCGGCAAGCTCATAGTTCTCGGAGGCAATCACCCGGTTGGCGGCATCGCGTGCGGTGGCATAATTGCCTTGCATCAGGTACACGCGCGACAACAAAGCCGCTGCCGCAAAACGGGTGGCTCTTAACGGACTACCCGTGGCCGGAAGCACTTGTTCGGCGCGGACAAGGTCTTCAATGACCTTGGCGTACACAGCGGCCACAGTAGCCCGGCTCACGAAGCTTTCCGGCGTGATGGAACGAGTCGGCGTAACCACGAGAGGTACGCCGGGATTGGCACTGGGGTCGCCGTCGCTGTATGCCTTGGCGAACAGCCTGACTAACTCGAAGTGGGTGGCCGCTCTGATGAACAACGCTTCGCCCTCGACGCGGTCCCGGCTGGCCTCGTCCAACACATTCAAGGCCGAAAGCACGTTGTTCGCCCGGTTGATGGTTTCGTAGCTGGAGGCCCAAGTATTGGTCACCTGTGTGTTGGTTGGCGTAATCTCTTTACGCCAAAATTCGTCCAACGTTGAAAACGTACCGCCGAACTGCACTTCCCGGTCGTCTCCCACCAAATCAGCCGTGTATTGGTAGGCCCCGGCAAAGGTATTGGCCGACTGCATGCCGCTATAAGCACCGAGCAGCGTTGTTGTGACACCGGCCGGGGTGGACAGTGCCGCCGACTCGTCGATTTCTTGTGTAGGCAATACTTCAAGCCGACTGCTACAGGCACTCAGTGCCATGAGTACGGCTGCTCCTGCATATATCAGTTTTGTTTTCATAACATGTCGAGTGGTTAAAATCAAAAGTTAAGGTTGACACCCAGCAAGAAAGTCCTGGCCTGCGGTGCTGAGTAAAAATCGTAACCCTGGGCAATGTTGTTCACAATGTCGTCGGCGTTTACTTCCGGATCCCAGCCTTGGTAGCGAGTGAATGTCAACAGGTTCTGTCCGCTCAGATAGATGCGGGCCTTCTCAATTCTAATTTTGCGCGTAATGGCGTTAGGCAGCGTGTAGCCGAGCGTCATCGTACGCAACCGCATGAACGAACCGTCGTAGATGAAACGGGTGGACGGCTGTGCCCCGTTGTTGAAGAACAGACGCGCCTCCGGGATATTGGTGTTGCGGTTCTGGGGTGTCCATGCGTTCAACTGATCGGCGGTCTGGTTATCTTCAAATCGGCCGTTTGCCGAGGAAAAGCGGCCCACACCATAGAAGTTGATTTTGTTGCCCGACTGTCCGTTGAAAAAAATGCTGAAGTCAATGCCCTTGTAGCTGAACGTGTTGGTAATGCCGCCTATCAACGTGGGCCACGGATTGCCCGCCACCACACGCTGGGCTTGTGCGTAGTTGTTGGTGGTGCTACGGTCAATGGAGCCGTCTTGGTTGGTTGAGTTCCGGTACCAAAGGGCATCACCGTTGTCGGGGTCAACGCCGGCGTATTCTGGTGTGAAGTACACGCCAATGGGCTGGCCTTCCACCACGCGGCTCATGTTGTTCAAGCCCCCTTCAATGATTTGACCTTGCACGTCAAGCACGCGGTTCCGGTTGGTAGCCAAGTTCAGGCTGGTGCTCCATTTGAACTCTCCCACGAAGTTTTGTGAGTTCAGTGCAAGCTCCCAACCACGGTTTTCGAGCCGCCCCACGTTTCGCACAATCGTGTTGAAGCCCGACGTGGCGGGTACGTTCACGCGTAGCAACAGGTCGCGGGTGTTTTTTGCATAATAAGCCACCTCGCCAGTCAGCCGGTCGTTGAACACGCCGAAATCAATGCCCAAGTCAAGCTGGGCAGTATTTTCCCAACGCAGGTCGGGGTTAGCCAGTTGCGCGGGCCGCTGGCCGGGTGCAGCACCGTAGTTTGCGTCGCCAGCAAAAAGGCCGAGTTGCGGGAAGTCTCCGATTTCTGCGTTGCCGGTAAGGCCGTAGCTGCCCCGCAATTTCAGGAAACTAAGCACCGCGTTGTTTTTCAGGAACTCCTCGCCCGTAACAATCCACCCTGCCGAGGCAGCCGGGAAGAAACCGTAGCGGTTGTTTCTGCCGAAACGCGACGAACCGTCGATACGGCCACTGACCGAAAGCAAATATCGGTCACCGAACTTGTAGTTGGCCCTCACAAAGTAAGAGTCGAAGCGGAAGTTAGATTCGCGGGAGAAGCCGTCTGTTTTCTGGGCGGCACTCTGAATCATACGGTAGGCCTCGTTCGGAAACTGCCGCCCTTCGATGAAGTTGCGTTTGGTCTGCGACTGTTGGTACGACAAACCTGCTACTGCCTCCAAATTGTGCAAGCCTAAAGTTTTGGTGTACGTAAAATAATTGTTGGTCGTGTAGTTGAGAACACCCGTGTAGAGGTTCTGGCCCAAACCGTTCGCATTGGAAGTATTGCGGTTGGTACGGGCGTTGTAATACGCCTCCTCTTGCTGATTGAGCAAGTCCAAGCCGAATTCCGTGCGGAAACGCAATCCTTCGATGATATTCACCTCGGCGTACACAGTGCTGAGGTTCCGATAGCCGAACTGCCTAAAGTATGCGTTGCCGATGTTAATCAACGGATTGTAATAGTTAGGCAGGTTGATGTCACCCGGCGGCGTGCCTATCGGCAAACCGGTTGCGGGGTCGGTTACGGGCGACACCGGTGTCAAGGCGACGGCTTGCAGCGGATTGTCGAACTGGCGGTCGCCGGAGAGACGGTCGTTGAAACTGCGCGCCAAGCTCAGGTTAATGCCAAAACGCAGGAATTTAGAAGCTTGGTGATCCAAGTTGATCCGGCCCGAAATACGATTGAAAGCATTTCCGATCATAATGCCTTTTTGGTCGAAAAACTGGCCCGACACGAAAAATTTGGTTTTTTCGTTACCGCCGTTCACATTCAAATCTATTTGGTTGGTCGGGGCGTTGTTTACGAATATCTCTTTTTGCCAATCGGTGTCGGCATTAGGCACACCAGCCGAAAACTGCTCGAAGAACCCGTTCATGTACGAGGTGTACGAATCCGGATCGGCAGGGTCAAGTTCGTCAATACGGTCGGAGTTGGCGGCCGCTTGGAGGTAGAAGTTGCGGTATTCGGTTGCGTTCAGGAACCGCACCATGCGCGTAGGGCTGCTCACGCCAGTTTGATAGTTGAACGAAACGTTCGTACGGCCAGCTTTTCCGCGTTTGGTGGTGATGAGCACAACCCCGTTTGCCGCCCGCGAGCCGTAGATGGCACCAGCGGAAGCATCTTTTAGCACTTCGATTGACTCTACATCATTGAAGTTGATGTCAGCCAGAGGGTTGGTTCCGCCGTCCGAACTGGCTTGGCTGTCGGAAGTGATGGGAATGCCGTCCACTACATACAGCGGCTGTGTGCCTGCCGAAATGGACGAAGCACCACGTACACGCACTTGGATGGCCTGGCCGAGTTTGCCACTCCCTTGGTTCACAAGCACACCGGCGGCACGCCCTTGCAGGGCAGCATCCAAGCTGGGGGTTGGCATGTTTTCGATTTCTCGCGCCGACACCTTAGCAATGTTACCGGTCAGTTCGCGTTTCAACTGTGAGCCGTAGCCGGTAATCACCACTTCGCTGAGTTCGCTGATGTCAGTTTGCAGCGCGATGTCAATGCTGGTGCGATTACCAACGGCCACTTCTTGGGTGGTGAAACCCACAAAACTGAAGACCAAAGTAGCGTTTTCCGGAACAGAAACGGAATAACGACCCGCCGCATCGGTGACGTTGCCGCGCGTGGTTCCCTTGACCGATATGGTCACGCCCGGCAGCGGGGTGCCGTCCGAACTGGCGGTCACGGTGCCGGTAACGGTGCGTTCCTGCGCCCACGAAAGGCCACAGCCGAACATCACCAGCACGAATGAGAGTAGCAGTTTTCTCATAAAGCTTTTGATTGGTTTAAGGTTGACAATAAGTTTCCGGAAGGCTTGCGAACAAAAGGACACAAGGTCACGGAAATATATGTTAGTGAACAAAACTATGGTATTTTCGATAAAAACATCTTGATTTTTAACCTAAATTCATCAAAACAGCGAAAAAATTTTATTCAAGCTTAATTTTATTCCAATAAAAGCTCCCATTTCATTTGTCACAGTGCCAGCGAAAAAATACCTTCCGAACAAAAACAGCACACGAACCGAAGATCGTGTGCTGTTTTTGGACTTATCTTGAATCTTGGAATAACCCCGGGGCGTTTTGGGCAAAAATTGCCCAAAACGCCCCGGTCTGGAAAGTATTCGTCACCCTTTCAGAAGACACCACTGGAGGATTCGGCCCATTGCGCTGCTTGGTCAGGCACCCAGTTGGGATAAATCTGGAAATGCTTTTCTCTTACCTTCTCCAGCAGCACCTGTCGCAATTCGTCGAGGTTTTCTTTTTTCTCGGCCGAGATGAACACTACGTTCTCCGTGCCTTTGCTTAAACCTTTGCTCAAATAAGTCTGTTTCAGGTGCCGTAGATTTGTTTGGGAGTCGCCGGTGTCGTTCCCTGCGGACGCGGAGTTTGCGTTTTGGCCGTTCCCGACTGTTGCGGGATTTTCAATTTCCGGCAAAAACGGTTCGGCTTCCGGGTGGTACAAATCGAGTTTGTTGAACACCAGAACCGTCGGCTTGTCAGCCGCCCCTATCTCGGCCAGCGTGCTTTGCACCACGCCAATGTGTTCCTCAAAAGACGGATGCGAAATATCCACCACGTGCAGCAGGATGTCGGCCTCGCGCACCTCGTCCAGCGTTGACTTGAACGACTCTATCAAGGTGGTTGGCAACTTGCGGATGAACCCGACCGTATCAGTCAGCAAAAACGGGATGCCGTCTTGCACCACCTTGCGCACCGTGGAGTCAACCGTGGCGAAGAGCTTGTTTTCGGCGAACACATCGGCCTTGGCCAGCCGCCGCATCAGCGTTGACTTTCCTACATTGGTGTAGCCCACCAATGCGACGCGCACCACTTGGCTGCGGGCCTTGCGGCGGGTGTGGCTTTGGCGGTCGATCTCCTTGAGTTTCTCGCGCAACAGGGCAATGCGGTCGCGGATGATGCGCCGGTCGGTCTCGATTTCCTTTTCACCCGCCCCGCCCCGTGTGCCTGTGCCGCCGCGCTGCCGTTCCAAGTGCGTCCACATGCGCGTAAGCCGTGGCAATAGATACTGGTAGCGGGCCATTTCCACTTGGGTACGGGCTTGGGTGGTTTTGGCGCGTTGCAGGAAAATGTCGAGAATGAGCAGGCTGCGGTCGTATATCTGGCAGTTCAGTTCTTTCTCCAGGTTTCGGAGTTGCGACGGTGTAAGGTCGTCGTCAAAAATAACCATATCGGCCGCTTGGTCTTTCACAAAAGCGACAATGTCTTCCAGTTTGCCCTTGCCAACGAAAGTGCGCCGGTCGGGATGTTCCAGCTTTTGCACGAACTTGCCGATGGTTTGGACACCCAGCGTGGTGGCCAGGAACGCCAACTCGTCAATGTACTCTTCCGTTTTCTGGTACGGCTGCCGGGGCGAAGCCAAGGCAACCAAAACGGCTTTTTTCAAGGCAGGTGTTGTTTCTATCATTGTATGTTGTATTAATTCGCTTGTTTTTCAATAGATTGCGGCGTTTTTCATACCCCCGCTGCATTTTTTATTTTTCGGTCCGAGTATGCCTACGTTACTGACAACTTGCACGCGTAATATCTGTTTTCAGAAACACATTTCCGAAACGGCAACGTTCACCTTGCAAAACGGATTTGTCACTAACTTGTGAACCGATTCCACACAAGCACCGCCAAGATGCGAATAGCCATTGTCATCAATACCTCTTGGAATATTTATAACTTCAGAATGGGCCTGATTCGTTCCTTTCTGGCCGACAATCATGAGGTGTATGCGGTTGCTCCGTGCGACGGCTACGAAATGCGGCTCACCGAACTCGGGTGCCGCCATTACCCGGTGTCGCTTGACAACAAAGGCTCAAACCCGCTCAACGACTTGCGCTACACGTGGGAGCTTTACAAGACCTACCGCCGGATTCGCCCGGACGTGGTGCTGCACTTTACCATCAAGCCAAACCTGTACGGCACGCTGGCGGCCAAGTTACTCGGCATCCCCATCATTAACAATGTCTCCGGGCTGGGCACGGTGTTTCTGCGCGAGAACCGTTCCAGCCAAGTGGCACGTTTCCTTTACCGGCAGTTGTTCCGTTTCCCAGACCGCGTGTTTTTCCAGAACCGTGACGATTTGGGCTATTTTATCCAAAACGGCTTGGTGAAGGCAACCATTACTGACGTGCTGCCGGGTTCGGGTGTGAACGTGTCGTACTTCAAGCCGGAGCCGTTCCGTCGCAACGAGCCGTTCGTGTTCCTGCTTGCCGCGCGTCTCATCCAGGACAAGGGCATCCAAGAGTATGCCGAAGCCGCCCGCTTGGTGAAAGCCCAGTGCCCAAACGTGTGTTTCCGCATGGTCGGCTTCAAGGACGACAGTCCTTTCGGAATCGGCGAGGCTGAGTTACGCCAATGGACAGACGACCAACTCATTGAGTATAAAGGCTCAACCGACGACATCCGCACCGCACTCATTGGTGCCGACTGCGTGGTGCTGCCCTCGTACCGGGAAGGCACGCCGCGCAGCCTGCTTGAAGCGGCTGCCATGGGCAAGCCGTTGATTGCCACCAACGTGCCCGGCTGCATAGAAGTGGTTGACCACGAGGTGAACGGTTACCTGTGCGAAGCCCGCAATGCCCCGGACTTGGCTCGGCAAATGATGCGGATGCTTGCCTTGGACGATGCGAGCTTGGCGACCATGGGTGTCGCCAGTCGGCACAAGGTGGAAACCAAGTTCGACGAAATCCTCGTGATTCGCAAGTACCGCGATACCATTGCCCAAGTATTGCAACAAGATATTGCTCGTCCCGTCCAAGACCCGGTTCCAGCCGAATGACCGGCTGTGCGGTTTGCTACGGATAATGCTGGCCGTTTCAAGCAAATTTTGCCCAAAACGGCCTTGTGAAAAAGGCTTTTTCGCAAGGCTTTCCCAATCGCTGCGTAACATTAGCAATCAGGCACCCCCCTCGTCCTGGTTCGGCTCCAAAGCCTAGCGGCAAGGCAATGGCTTCATGCTCAAATAGTTGATATGCGATTCCATTGGCGGCTGACCACCAACAACCGGCGGCTACCTACTTAGAATAATATTGTGTAGTTTTGCCCGGTACATCCACAGAAAGATTTGCCGATGCAATTCAAACCAACCTCTATTGCCGGGCTGATTGAGATTGTCCCGCGCATTTTTGAAGACGAACGCGGTTTTTTCCTGGAAACCTACCAATACAAGATTTTTGCAGCCAACGGCATCCCGGATCAATTCGTACAAGACAACCAGTCTTTCTCGACCAAAGGCGTGTTGCGCGGACTGCATTTCCAACGTCCGCCTTTTGCGCAAGGCAAACTGGTGCGCGTTGTAAGCGGCCGGGCACTTGACGTAGCCGTTGACCTGCGCGAAAACTCGCCCACTTTCGGCCAGCATGTGGCGGTAGTGCTGGACAGCCTCAGCGGCAACATGCTGTTTGTCCCCGAAGGATTCGCCCACGGTTTCCTGGCCTTGGAAGACACCGTGTTGCAATACAAATGCACCAACGTTTACGACAAAGCCTCGGAAGGCGGCCTCGCTTGGAACGACCCGCAACTGAACATCGACTGGGGCATCAAAAGTCCGCTTGTCTCTGAAAAAGACCTGTCATTGCCCACACTGGAAGAGTTGTTGAAAACATCCGATTAATAATTTATCAGTGGTGTGTGGTCAGCCGCCAGTGACAGGCGCGTTTTGAGCAAAAATCGCCCAAAACGCCCGTATAGAATTCATCACTCTGAATTCCAAATTGAATTCGTACCTCGTAATTCGTACTTCTCAATGCCGCAAGTCTGCCCACAACCGCTCCGTTTGCTTTTACTGCTCTTGCTGCCCCTCTTGGCCGGATGCAAGGCTTACCGACAAAACGTGATGTTGCAAACCGAAACCCCACGCCTGCCCAAAGGCTTGGTGCAAGCGGCCGCAGGCATCGAGAGCATCGAAAAAAACTATGTCATCAAGCCAAACGACTTGCTGGAAGTGCGGCTTTACAGCAACAAGGGCGAAAACATGATCGACATAAACGTTCCCAAGCCGGGGGCTGTTTCGGGCACAAACAACACGCAGCAGACGCAACAACTTGTGCCCACGTTTCTGGTCGGTGCAGACGGGCAGGCCCGCTTGCCGCAAATCGGGCTGGTGCGGTTGGAAGGATACACCCTGCGCCAAGCCGACAGCCTGCTGGCTTCCGCCTACAACAATTATTATGTCGAACCGTTTGTAAATGTTAGATTCGCCAACAAACGGGTGATTGTGCTCGGGGCCACCCAAAACCGCGTGGTGCCGCTCACCAACGAGAACATGAACCTGCTGGAGGTCCTGGCCTTGAGCGGCGGCGTGACCGAAAACGCCCGGGTGCGTAACATCCGCCTCATACGCGGCGACTTGAAAGACCCTGAAGTACAACTCATTGACCTGTCAACGGTGGAGGGCATGATGCAGGCCAATTTGCAGATGCGGCCAAACGACATCGTTTACGTGGAGCCGGTGCGCCGGGTATTGCGGGAATCGGTCAACGACATCGGGCAGTTCACCGGCTTGCTGGGTGGCTTGGTGGGCATCATCTCGCTTGTGGTGTTGTTACGTAACCCGTGACATTTCCGTTTGTCGTTCGTTTTCGCTATTTTTTGCCCAAAACGGCACCGGATCTCCCATTTGAAAACACTCACGGGCGTTTTGGGCAATTTTCGGCCGAAACGGAATTATCTCCAAAGGCGTTTTGAGCAAAAAATGCCCAAAACGCAAACAGTCTCTTAGGCAGTCAACATGAGTTGTCCATTTCCTCATCCATAGGAAATACTTATGAAAGCAGACGAACTCAACGCATCCAGCATAGAAGAAACCGACGAACCGGAAGGGTTGCTGGGAGGCATAGACCTGACCCGGATTGTGGACATTGTGCGCCGCAACTGGTTCTGGCTGTTGGCCCTGCCGGCCATGACGCTGCTGGGCGGCTATCTGTTCATGCGGTACTCCACCCCCATCTTCGAGTCGTCGTCGAGTCTGAAACTGGAGGTGAAACAACAAGCCACCGATTTGGGGCTTCCCACCTTAGACGGCGCGGACGCAGGCACCAACATTTCGGGCGAAATGGAGTTGATTCGCTCCAGCTTGATTCACGACAAGGTCATCAGCCAGATGAACCTCGGCGTGAGCTACTATGCCTACGGCCGCAGCCGCATCAAGAACGAGGAACGCTACCCGACGGCCGCATTTGTCGTCAAGCCCGAAGTGTTCAATCCGCAGATTTACGACACGCCCATTGATCTTACCATCATTGACCGCAACCGCTTCACGTTGAGCTACTCGCTGAACGGCAATGAGCGTAGCGGCACGTACCGGTTCGGGCAGGTCATTGCCACGCCTGACTTCCGCATCACGGTGCGGCGCAGTGCGGTTTACCAACCGGGCATTGACGACGTGGCCCATTATTTCGTCATCAACAGCGAGGGGGCGTTGCGCAGTTTCTTGAGCAAAAACCTGCGGGTGGAACTCACCGTCCCGGCGGCCAACATCATCGGCGTGTCGTTCAAGGATGCCAGTGTGCGCAAAGCCCAGAATATCGTGAACAAGATTGACACCGTTTACCTGCAAACCACCAAGGAACTGAAAAACAAGGCCAACCGCCAAAAAATCGAGTTCCTGGACAAGCAGATTGCAGCCGTAGAGGGGGAACTGGAGGAATACGAGACCAGCCTTGAAAAGTTTGTCATTGCCAACCGGTCGTCGGACGTGGGCAAGGAAATGGAAAAGTACACCGACAAGATTGACGAGTTGTACAAAGAACGCGCCGAGTTGCAGGCCCAAGCCTCCATCCTGAACGCCCTGCAAGAATCCGTGGCCAACCGGCGCGACCTGGCCCCGGTGGTGTCGTCGTTGCCGTTGTTGTCAGACACTGAAATCGCGGCCGTCATCACCGAGCTGAACAAGCAGTACCAAGACCGGGCCATGCTTGCCAAGAGCTATCGCGAAACCACTTACGCCGTTCAGTCCAAAGACTTGCAAATCGCTACCTCGCGCAACAGCCTGCTGTCGCTCATCGGGCAGAAGAAACGCGTCGTAGCCGAGCAGTTGTCGCTCTTGAACAACCGATTGGCCGAGTCGGAAGCCACGTTTGCCGCATTGCCGGGCAAAAACACCGACTACAATCGCATCAAACGCCTGCGCGACCTAAAGGAAAAGTACCACCTGCTGATGATTGACAAAAAGGCCGAGTTGGGCATTGCCTCGGCGGGCACCAAGGAAGATTTCGTGATTTTGTCGCCAGCCAGCCAGCCCACGGTTCCCATTTCGCCCAACAAGTTCATTGTCTATGCCAGTTGCCTGGTAGCGGGCCTGCTGTTCAGTGCGGCGTTGGTGGGTGTCAAGTACCTGCTGCATGATACCATTTCCAACCAAAAGGAACTCGAGGCCGCCACCACGGCTCCGGTGCTGGGCGTAATCCCGACTTACAACCGCGAAAAACTCGTCAACTCCCGGCTGCTCATCCACCAAAATCCAAAGTCAACCATCAGTGAGGCGTTCCGGTCGGTGCGCACCAACATGGACTTCATGTTCCAGATGCAGCAGCAGAAACGCATCATTTCCGTTACGTCAACCATCAGCGGCGAGGGCAAGACCTTCGTGGCCCTCAACTTGGCCGGTGTCATCGCCTTGTCGAGCAACCGCGTAGTGCTGCTTGACCTTGACATGCGGCGGCCGCGCGTGCATTTGGCTTTTGACGAGGAGAACTACAACGGCATCAGCACGCTGCTCATCGGCAAGCACACCTTGGCCGAGTGCATCCGCAAAACTCCGGTGGCAAACCTTGATTTCATTGCCGCTGGGCCTACGCCGCCCAACCCGTCGGAGTTGATTCTGCGGCCCGAATTCGATGCTTTGCTCAAGGAATTGCACCAATCTTACGACGTTATTGTTATTGACACGCCGCCCATCGGTTTGGTCACCGACGGCATTCTGGTGATGCGCCGGGCCGACTTGCCCATCTACGTGCTGCGGGCCGACTACTCCAAGCGGGTTTTTGTTAAAAACATCAACAAGTTACTAAAGAACAATAACTTTAGTAAATTAGCGGTTGTGCTCAACGCCTCCCGGAACCTCGGCAAGTACGGGTACGGCTATGGGTATGGTTATGGTTACCATGATTACTACGACAGTGCCGACGTGTTGCCAAACAACGGCCTGGACAAACTGAAAGGATTGTTAGTCAGGAATAAATGATTTCATTATTCAAAAAAAGCGCGAAGGAAGAAAATGACTACTTGCGGGCCGTCCCGTTGGTGGCCGATATGCATTCGCATATCCTGCCGGGCATAGACGACGGAGCGAAGAACCTGGAACAGTCGCTGGAGCTTGTCAAGGAACTCTACGAGATGGGGTACCGGAAACTTACGGCTACCCCGCACATCATGGGCGACTTCTACAAAAACACACCCGCCACTATCCACGAGAAACTAATAAAAGTGCAACTCGCTGTAAATCAGCGCAAATGGAACATTGAAATCAAAGCCGCCGCCGAATATTACCTCGACGAGTGGTTCATGGAAAAGCTGCGCCGCGAGGAACCGCTGCTCACCTTCGGCGACAGCTACGTGCTGTTCGAGACTTCGTACATCAACCAGCCGGTACAGTTGCAGGAGGCTATTTTTCTGATGAAGTCGCAGAACTACAAACCGGTGCTGGCCCACCCGGAGCGGTACATCTATCTGCACGACAACTTTGCGCGGATGGCGGAAATCTTCGAAATGGGCGTGTTTTTCCAGATAAACATCAGCTCGCTGTCGGGCTATTATTCCATTCCGGCGCAGGCAACCGCCGAGAAGCTCATTGACAACCGCATGGTGCATTTTGCCGGAACCGACTGCCACTCGATGAAGCACATCCAGTCGCTGCAAGCCACGCAGACGAAAAAATACTACGCCAAGTTGCTCACCTTGGAGTTGCTCAACAACGCGTTGTAGCGTTCTTTCCCCGAAGCGGCCGCCCGCCGCATCTGTTTCCAAACGTATTTTTAGGATTTTTCAACGTATTATTTGGTGGTTTTCTCAAAAATCCGCCAAAAACAAATTTTTATTAGCCTCAGTCCAAGACGCAAGTGTTTAGCCATGAATGGAAAAAGAATGTACAACCCCGAATTTTAACATATCAAGGACGGTTCTCTTTTCGGAATAGGCTAAGTCAGATACGCACAGGCACTTGTGATTCCAGTTCTTTTACCCCAGACCGACTATTTATTAAAGATAAAAGCGTTTTGGGCAAAAATTGCCCAAAACGCCCATTCAATCATTCTGTCATTCGTTCATTCAAAATTGAATTCGTAAATCGTACTTCAACATGGTTTTTGTCACAGGGGCCAACGGCTTGCTCGGCAGTTATATCGTTCGGGAGTTTTTGCAGGA
>JALOMD010000013.1 GCA_025455595.1 Cytophagales bacterium
AACACCCCTATGCGGAAATGAAAAAAGTCTTGGGCACTGGGTCTTGCGTCTTGGGCAATGGTGCTTCAATCAACTGAATATCAGTCGGTTGAAACACCATTTTTTATTTGAAAAATATTTTCAACAAAGGCGTTTTGAGCAAAAAATGCTTAAAACGCTTCTGTCTGAACCTTGATTCGTGGGATTAAAGGATTGACATGATTGTTTTTCAGCCAGCCTGCCTCCGCCACGGCGGACAGGTGTCGGCAGACAGGGGTTGCAGGATTGATAGGATTTTTCAATCAAGTTAATCCTTAAATCCCACGAATCATGGTTCAGACAATCGCGTTTTAAGCATTTTTTGCCCAAAACGCCCATTCAATCATTCAACCGTTCACTTCACATAAATGCTCAGGTAATCGCGCAGCAGGCGCAGGGCTTTGCCCATTTGGTTCTCCACGGTTTTGACGGAAATCTGAAGCGACTCGGCGATTTCGCGGTAGCTCATGTCTTCGTAGCGGCTCAAGACAAAAATGGCTTTGCAGGCGGGCGGCAGGCTGTCGAGGGCGTTTTGGATGTGGGTCTCGGCCTCGCGGAAGTCGAACTGTTCCTCCACGTCTGATGCAGCGGGTTCAGCAACGGAGGCTGTGTCCCACGACACGGTTTTCTTGGCTCTCTCAAGATGGTTGAGGGCGGCGTTCATGGCCGCCCGGTACAAGTACGCCTTGACAGAGAAATTGAAAACGAGGGAATCGCGGCTGTGCCAGATTTTTACAAAAACCTCTTGCACAATGTCTTCGGCGGCGGCCGGGTCGTTCACCATTCGGTTCACGGTGCGGCCCAGCGGCGCGTAAAACCTTTTAAACAGCACCTCCATGAACCGGTCTTGGTCGGTTTGCCACAGGTGCGTCCACAAGGCGTCCTCCTCGTTGGGTGGTATGTCGTGTTGGGCAAGCTCCAAAACGGTCGGGTGGTGCGTTTTGCGCCAAATATAAGGGCAAATATTCGGCTTGTCTTCAAACCAGTCCACTTCTGACATACAAGCGGGCTTATTTTCGGATAAATGGCGAAGTAGCACAACATTCATGTTGTGCCGGACGCAACTGACGCGACTGTCCGTTACATCCGGTCACAACATGAATGTTGTGTTACAGGCGTTTTGGACAATTTTTGCTCAAAACGCCTGTTCAAGCCTTCATCTCCACTTGCGCGGCTGCGACTTTCGGTTTTGGTTTCAGGCCGAAGAGAAACCGCGTCACGGCAAACCGCCTGACGACCACCTCGTACAGCACTGCCGTAACCGTGAACATGCCGAGGGCAACGGCAAAGAACTTGGGGACTACGCCGGTGTTCCATTGGACGATGTAGTAACCGATGACCAGCATCACGGTTTGGTGCAGGATGTAGAACGGATAAACGGCTTCGGTGGCGTAGGTAAGGAACGGGTTGGAGAAATTGAGATGCCGCAGCGCGAAACCGAGAATGGCCAGCATCCAAAACCACATGTTGAGGCTTTTCAGCGTGAAATACACCAGATAAGCCGCATTGTGCGGCTCGGCTTCGTAAATCGGAATCCATGTGATGTACCCGCGCAACGGCAGGGAAAAGCCGACCAACATGACGGCGAAGCAAACCAAACCGCCCGTCAGCGAGACTTTGCGCAGTTTCTGAACCACTTCCAGCAACCGGCTTTGCGAAGCCAGCACGTAGCCGTACACGAAAACCGTAAACGAGAGGGCATGGTTGAACCAATCGTCGAACAGGCCGTGGGTGACATCGAACTTGGGCAGCAAAAACATGAAATACGCCCAAAACGGCGCGGCCAAGGCGTAAAGGGTGGCAGGCTTTGTCTCAAAAAAAGCGGTTGCTTTCGCCATAAACCGTTGTCCGCTTTCCTTCTGTAGCCACCGGAATAGCGGCAGTCCTACCAGCGAATACACAAACAGGTAGAGGACAAACCACAGGTGATGCCAACTGAAATTGCCTTCGGGATACGGCTTGAACTGAAGCACCAACGAGTAAAAGTCGAAATACGAGCCGGAGAACTGGTGCTTGAAAAGTCGCTCCATGTATATCTGCGGCGGCACTACGACGAACATGCCGAACAACAGCGGCAAAAACAGCCGCTTGAAGCGTTCTGCGGCGAATTGTCTGCCGGTTCGCTTGCGCAACGCAAAGGCCACGCCCGCCCCCGAAACCAAAAACAGCAGCGACAACCGCCATTGGCTCAGGAAAAGCATCCACAGTTCCATGCTGCGGCTGGTGTCGGGGTTCTTGAAGTGGAAGTCCCACGTGACGAAAAACATGCCGGTGTGGTAGAAGATCAGCAGGGCGAAGGCAATGACGCGCACCCAATCAAGGCCGTGCTGACGGGTGGAGGCAAGAGGCGTTTTCATAGGTTTTTGGAGAATTTGATTGATGCTCCAAAAGTACCGGCTGCCTACGCCGCCGAAGACACAGCCGATGAATCAGGCGTTCGGGATTATCGGAACGCACGTAATCAGTTCAGAAGGCAGAGGGCAGAAAGCGGCCTTCGCGAAACCTGCTTGGAAGCGTAATTCGGAGGCGACCTCTGGCAGCGTTCAAAACTCTGCCAGAGGTTTTGCGTAAGTAGTGAGCGTTTGGGCCGTTGCCACAACTTGTCTCATTTTCAACTCAAGACTCAAGACCAAGCACGTAGTTGCGCCGATACTCCGACGGCGTTTGGCCCGTTGCCTTGCGAAACGCTGCGTTGAACACCGACTTGGAATTGAAACCGCAATCAAAAGCGAGTTCTTCAATCTTCAAGTGGTTCAGAGCCGGGTCTTGGAGTTTTTGTTTCAGTTCCGCCACCCGGTATTCGTTTACAAAATCGGCGAAGTTCTTGCCGAGTTGCTCGTTGAGCAATTGCGACAAATGATGGGTGGACAACCGGAGGCTTTCGGACAGTTCGGACAGCGTGAGGTTTCCGTTCAAATGGGGCTTTTCCGTGTCCATGTGGTTTGTCAATCGCTGAACCAGTCTGGGGATTTGCTCATTTCCCAAGCTTGATTTCTCGTATTTCCGCTTTTCCACTTCGGGAACCAGTGTCTTCGGTTCCAGATGTTGAGAATCTCGTATGGCCCAGAAACTGACAAAATAATAACCCATTGATGCAACGGCTGCAATATAAATGTCGCCCAGATCGTCCGTTGAAAAAATGGAGATAGCGAAGACCACAACTTGGATTGCGCCGATGAACAAAATAATCTGAATAAGCCGCCGCAAGGATTTAGATGAAGGATTCCAGCGCGACTGGCGGTGGGTCTTTGTAAACCGGTAAATCAGGTGCAGCGAATAGCCTAAGTAAATCAAAATCAGCGGATGGGCAGTCAAATCAATCCAGATGCCGCCGAAGTGATATTCCGGAAACCACAGAATGGGTCGCGCAGGAACAGGGTTATGTGCAATGCGGTGATAGACCCAATGCACATCTTTCAACTTGAATTCCGGGCTTTGCAAGAAGTAGGGCATCCGCAGCACCAGAAAAACCGCCGCCGGAATCAAATGCAGCCATTGGTGTTTCCAACGAAAACCGGGACGAATCAACGACAAAGTGTACCAATAGATGAGCGGCCCCATCAGGTAGTCAATGAACTCAGTGCAGTTAATAATTTCCGGGAACCAAGCAATCAAGCCGGTGTAACTGGCGAATATCTCTCCCGTCGTCAGTACGCCCGTCAACAAAAACAACCCCAACAAGCGGTTGGAACGCTTGTCGCCCCGTTTGGCGAACATGAAAATGACGGCGAGCAAAAAGCCCTGCACTACGCCCAGCAAATTGACGATTGCCCAGAAATCAATGAAAATAGCGTGCATACGCAATTGAAAACAAAACAGCTTGCCTCACCAATGTTTCTCAAAAATAGAAAGTTCTTTTGTCATACGGGATGCGGATCTGAAATTGAAGAACAGGCTTGATTCCGAGCAACTTCCAAAACGAACTCTGGCAGAGTCAAACGCCTCGTTTTCTGTATCAGTCGGTTTTCAGCCCAAGATTCGAATATGGAATACTTGAAAAAGCACGGCGCGTTTTGGGCGATTTTTGCCCAAAACGCATTTGTTCTTTACGTCATCGCGAGCGGGAAAGGCGTTTTAAGCAAAAAACGGCCAAAACGATTGCTTTTCTGGGCATTCGGGTCTTTCCGGTCTGACGCTGTGCGTCTGACCTACGTGGCGAAAGCGTTTTAGGCAAAATTTCCCCAAAACGGCCAGTATTCACTCAAAAAGCAAGCCTTTCCGACAAATTTACGACAATTCCTGACGGACGGACAATGCGTGCGTATGTGGCTGCGTAACAAAATGTTGTGTTTCCACGTACCGATTCGTTAATTTTGTAATTGATTCGTTTCATTCCGCTTACAATCGCCCCCGGAAAGTTTTCAATTCGTCCAAATCGCGCCGGGAAATCACCCGATGGCGCGGCACCCACTGAGCAGCAAGGCAACATTGCTTCATGAACAACGGTAGAAAATACGTCATTCAGGGCGTTTTCATTGTCATCGGTATCGTGTATTTGGTTCGGCTGTTTTACCTGCAAGTCGTGGCCGACAACTACAAGGCACAAGCCGACGACAATGCCATCCGGCGGGTCATTGTCTATCCGCACCGGGGACAGATATTGGATCGCAACGGCAAACTCATGGTCATCAACGAGTCGGTTTACGATATTTCGGTGATTCCCAAAAAAGTCCAAATCAAGGACACGCTGGATTTTTGCCGCGTCATGGGCGTGGACAAGCCGTATTTCGACTCTGTGATGACTGTGGCGAAAACCTATTCCAAACTGAAGCCTTCCACTTTCCTGCGCCAGCTTTCGGTGGAGGAGTTCGCCCGCATCCAAGACCGCCTCATCGACTTTCCGGGATTCTTTTACACGGCCCGCACCGTGCGCAAGTATCCGCACAAGACCTTGGCAAACGCCTTGGGTTACATTGCCGAAATCAGTCCCGCGAAACTCAAAGACCAAAACTACTACCGGCAAGGCGACTACGTAGGCATCAACGGATTGGAGGCCTTTTACGAAGAGCAACTACGCGGCCAACGGGGCGTGAGGTACGTGATGGTGAACAAAAACGGCGTGGAAAAAGGCCCGTTCAAAGGCGGGGCTTTCGACACGGCGGCAGTGGCCGGCGAAAACTTGGTCTCGACGATTGACATAGACTTGCAGCAGTATGCCGACAGCCTGATGAACAACAAAATCGGCAGCGTGGTGGCCCTTGAGCCAAGCACGGGCGAAATACTGACGATGGTCTCGGCTCCGAGCTATGACCCCAACGTGCTGGTGGGCAGGCTGTTCGCCAAAAACTACACCGAGTTGCAACGGAGCAAGTACCTGCCCATGTACAACCGGCCCGTGCAGGCGGTGTATCGGCCGGGTTCCATTTTCAAATTGGTGCAGTCGCTGGTGGCCTTGCAGGAAGGCGTGATCACACCCGAGTCGCAGTTCGGGTGCGTGCCTTACCCAATGAAGTGTCACAGCCACCCGCGCGGCCACAACGACCTCCACAACGCCGTGCAGTGGTCGTGCAACCCGTACTTTTACAACGTCTATCGCCGCATCATTTACGCCCGCAGCACCGGCAACAACTGGCGCGACTCGCCCAAGGGCCTGATGGCGTGGAACAAGCACGTCAAGTCGTTCGGCTTCGGCACCCGCCTCGACGTGGACTTGCCCAGCGTAAAACGGGGCTTCATCCCGGACACGGCCATCTACAACCGGTCTTACGGCAGGCTGCGGTGGCAGTTCTCGAACTTCTATTCGGTGAGCATCGGCGAAGGCGAACTCAATGTGGTACCCATCCAAATGGCGAACTTGGCAGCCATCATGGCAAACCGGGGCCACTACTACACGCCGCACTTGGTGAAAGCCGTGGGCAAGTCGGGCAAGCCGCTGCCGCAGTACTTGGAACGCCACCAGACCAGCGTGGACACCTCGTATTTCAGGTACGTGGTTGACGGCATGGAGTCGGCGGTGGCACACGGCACGGTGTGGGGACGGGCACGCATCCCCGACATTGTGATGTGCGGCAAAACGGGTACTTCGCAAAACCGCAAGGGCGAGAAAGACCACTCGGTGTTCATTTGCTTCGCCCCGAAAGACAACCCGAAAATCGCCTTGGCCGTGTACGTGGAAAACGCCGGTTTCGGCGGCTTGGCGGCCGCCCCGATTGCCAGTTTGCTGGCAGAGAAGTACTTGAAAAAGACCATTACCGACAAGCGGCGGTTGTTGCTGGAAAAAGACTTCAAACTGCGCGATTATATGCCCAAGCCGAAGGTTGACACGGCGAAGAAAGAGCCGCGTCCGGTGTTGGCCCGGCTCGTGGTGCCGCCCGCGAAGTCACGCTTGCTTTCGCCGGACACGGCCAAGCCGACGGCAAGGGTGACGGGGTATTGAAAAGCCCCACCCCGTCCCTCCCCCAAGGGGAGGGTGAAGATTTCGGAAGGCAGGTTGCGGAACAAACTTAGGGCGTTTTGGGCAAAAATCGCCCAAAACGCTTCTCTGACCTCTTACTTCTGACCTCTGACCTAATAATTCGTACTTCGTAAATCGTACTTCATACTTCAACATGTATTCTTCTGAATTTCGTCCCGGCCAAGACCTCCGGCCCGGCAAGCTCGACTGGGTGACGGTATTGTTGTACGCCGCCTGCGTGGCGGCGGGCTGGGTCAACATCTACGCGGCTGTTTATGACCCGGAAGCCCACCCGAGCATGTTAGACCTTACCATTAACTCAGGCAAGCAACTGGTTTGGATTGGCTCGGCCTTGGTGCTCATCACCCTCATCATGGTCGTGGACTTCAAGTTTTTCGAGGCGTTTGCGTACATCTTTTACGTCATCATACTGGTGGCGTTGGTGGGTGTGATGTTTCTGGCCCGCGACGTGAACGGGGCCAAGGCGTGGTTTGAGATCGGCGGTGCCCGCATCCAACCGTCGGAGTTTGCCAAATTCATAACAGCCTTGACCTTGGCCAAGTACCTGAGCGACACCACCGTCCGCTTCGACGAACTGCGCACGCAGTTGATTTGCGCAGCCATCATCGCCGTGCCCGCCTTAATCATCCTCAAGCAAAACGACACCGGCTCGGCGATGGTGTTCGGGGCGTTCATACTGGTGCTGTACCGCGAAGGGCTTACGCCGTGGGTGCTGATTCTGGGCGTGTCGGCGGCCATCATCTTGGTGTTGGCGTTGGTAGTCACGCCGCTGTACCTCTACATTGCCATTGCGGTCATTGCCCTGTTGGCGTTCTTGCAATTGCGCCGCAAAACCCTGAGAAACATCCTTTGGGTGGTAGGCTTGGCAGCGTTGGTAGCCATCATGGTTTATGGCGTAGGATTTTTCATGAACAATGTGCTGCAAGCCCACCAACGCAACCGCATCTTGGTGTTGGTTGACCCGACGATTGACCAGAAACAAGTGGGTTACCAAGTACTGCAGTCCAAAATCGCCATCGGGTCGGGGGGATTTTGGGGCAAGGGCTTCCTGAGCGGCACGCAGACACGTTTTGACTTTGTACCTGAACAAGAAACGGACTTCATTTTTTGCACCATCGGCGAGGAACACGGCTGGATGGGCGGCTTGGTGGTGATCGGCCTGTTGGTGGGCCTGCTGTGCCGCATCGTGTATCTGGCCGAACGCCAACGCGACCGGTTTTCGCGGGTCTATGGCTATTCGGTGGCGTGCATTTTGTTCGTCCACTTCGCCATCAACATCGGCATGACCATCGGGCTGGTGCCGGTCATTGGCATTCCGCTGCCGTTTTTCAGCTATGGCGGGTCGTCGTTGTGGTCGTTCACCATCCTGCTCTGGGTTTTCCTGAAATTAGATTCGCACCGGGTGGAGGTGTTGAGCCGAGTGTAGTTCAGAACGCAGAGGTCAAAAGTCAGAATGGGATGCTTCTTCTTGAAATTCTCTGTGCGAATGGCGTTTTGGGCATTTTTTGCTCAAAACGCCGCTTGATAGCCGCGAGGGGTATAAAACCCCTCGCTACGGATTTCAACCTTCTCCATAGCGGCGGGTGTTATACCCGCCACCTTATAGCGTTTTGAGCAAAAATTGCTCAAAACGCAACAGCCACAAAAACTATCCCCCGATTCCCCCCAAAAATGGCATGGCCTTTGATTAGCTGTAGTACATCTGCCATTTCAGACAACTACAACTATGAAAACGCTTACTGTTTTTCTCGCCCTTTTTACATCCTTAGGCCACTTTGCGTACAGCCAAACCAACGTGGCGTTTGCGGCTCCGGCCGGTTATCGGTTGCGCGTGACGGTGAACAATCAAACGCAGGAAAACGAGCAATACGTGCGTTTTGAGAACTTGCCAACCGGCGAACATACGGCCCGCATCACGGCGACCATCGGGGGCGAGACTTTTGATGTGCGCAGCACCGTTACGTTGCCCAACGGCCTGGAAACCAGCTATTTCGTAATTGTGATGAACCGCACGGCGCAAGTCCATTGGTCGAACGAGGTGGGGTTGGGTAACCCGTCCGGCGGGCGAAACACGGCACCGGGCACTTTCGATGGCCGTAACAACGGCTCGGAGGCGTGGCCCGAATACAGCTACCGCCAGCCGCGCCAAGGCCGCTGGCCCAGCCAACCGTCGTTCGGTGGAAACCGACCGGGCTTCGGTGCTTGCGAATGCGACAATCCGTTTCCGGTGCTGAACAACGCCGAGGCCAATCGCTTGAAATCGGCCGTACAGCGCACTGCCTTCGACGACGACCGGATGGCACTGGTGCAAGCAGCCTTGGGGCGGGCCAACATCATGACCGACGATGTGCGTGACTTGATGCGCCTGTTGAGCTTTGACAACAACCGCCTCCGTCTCGCCAAACGCCTCTACGACCGTACCTGCGACAAACGGAACTATTACTTGCTGGCCTCGGCCTTTGATTTCCCGTCCAACTCCCGCGAGTTCCAACAATACTTGTTAGTTCAGAGGTGAGAAAAAAGTGGTCAGTCGTTAGTGGTCAGTAGTCAGTAGCGTTTTGAGCAAAAAATGCCCAAAACGCAATAGTCCCGTAGGGACGACCTGTTTGTAGCAATACAGAAAAATCACAGAAAAAAGCTCCGTAGGAGCGGCCTGATTAACGTTATTCGTCGGGGCCGCTCCTATGGAGCTTTTGGTTAGTTGTATTTCAATTGTTACAGACGGTTCGCCCCTACGGGGCTGGTGCGGCTTCCGGTAGCCAGCCGTTTTGGGCAATCCCGACTCGTCGGGACGCACGTGTGCGTCGGTTCCACCGGGCGATGCCCGGTGCTGAAATATCAAGCCCTTTCAGGGCTAAAGAGTCGGGATTGCCCAAAACGGCTGCCGCCTGCCACTGCTCGCTTTTTTCTGACCTCTGACCTTTATTTTCCGTATTTCTCGCTGAAACGTTTGTAGAGGCGTTTTTGCTTGTCATCAAGGACGAGCTGGCGGCCTTGGATGAAGGCGTGCGTCACATCGTTGGTGCGCATGTCGAGCAGGTCGCCGGACGAGACGACGATGTTTGCGTCTTTGCCCGTTTCCAACGTGCCCGTACGCGTTTCAATGCCGAGGATGCGGGCGTTGTTCAGCGTGACGAGTTGCAGGGCTTCCTCTTTCGTAAGCCCGTGTCCGGCGGCTTGCCCGGCAATGAACGGGATGTTGCGGTAGTTGTAGGGCGGCTCCTCGTAAGTGATGCCCACCAGAATGCCCGCCTTGTGCAGCAACGACGGCAGTTTGTACGGCATGTCCACGTCTTCCTCGGCGCGGGCGGGCAGGCGGTGCAGCGAGTTGAGCAGCACGGGCACGTTGTTCTCCTTCAAGAAATCCAAAATCATGTACGCGTCGGCGGCACCCGCCACCACGTAGCGTTTCACGCCGTGCGACTTGGCAAAATTCACCGCCTCCACGATTTCCTTGGCGTAGTCGGCGCGGACGAACAGCGTCTTGGAGCCGTCGAACAGGCCGCGCATGGCTTCGAGCTTCAGGTTCACGGGGCTGGGGTTCTTGGTTTGCGCATAGCCTCGCGCATCCTTGAACGTCCGGTCAAGTTCGTCCAGTATTTCGCCGCGCCGCTCGTTTTTCTTGGCCGGGCCGGGATTGAAAAAGCCGCTTTGCGTGAACAAATTGGGCCAGTTCAGCCACACGCCTTCGTCTTTGCGGTAGGCGGCATCTTCCCAGTTCCAAGCGTCCAACTGCACCACCGACGACGTGCCCGAAACCACGCCGCCCTGCGGCACGGTTTGGGCCAACAGCACGCCGTTGTCGCGGGTGATGTAAATGTGATCGGAGTCGGTGTTGTACGACACCAGCGACCGGATGTTGGGGTTTAACTGGCCGGTTTCATTGTAGTCGAGCGTGGCTTTCACCGCGCTGATTTCTTCCAAGCCCAGTTTGGTGTTGGGGGCAATGAGGCCGGGATACACGTGCTTGCCCGTCACATCCACCATTTGGGCGTTGCCGGTGGCGGTTTGCGCATTGCCCACGGCGGTAATGCGGCCCTTGTCGAACACGACTACGCCATTTTCAATGACTTGTCCGTTGCCTACGTGGACAGTACCGCCTTTCAGGGCAATGGCTTGGGCCTGCGGCTTGGCTACTACGGGCGGCTGGGCCTGGGTGCAAAGCAGTCCGGCGGCCAAGGCTGCAATCACTGACAGGTATGTTTTTCTCATGGTCTTTGGTTTGGTAGGTGTCTGAAAAAAGTCGTTGGCAGTAAGCCATCGGTAAAACACGGCGAAAATTGATTGGGATTGCAAATGCAAACCATGACTTTCAAATGCCGAAGATAATACAAAATGATCTCTGTCGGGCACTGGTGTTGCTTTTGGATATAGCATTGCTGTTTTAGGCAAAATTCGCCCAAAACGCAAGGCGGCACGGCCACCCGGACAATCCCGTTTGAGCTTTTCCGTTTTTCATGTTTTGGAAACCATCTCCCTGCGTTAACCGATGAGCCGGATTTGGGCCGTTTTGGGCAAAAAAACGCAAAATCACTTCGGCTTCAACACTTGCCCAATCAGCTTCTTCAGATTCTTCCGCGTGTTGGGGGCTTGGATATTTTCATTCAAAAAACCGATGTAGAAAGTGAGCGGCTTGCGCAGCAAGGAAGTTGTACCGTGGTCGCGGCCAAAGCCGAAAACCACCATGCCATCGGGCGAGGGGAGTCCGTCGCGGGTGTTGCCCATGAAGCCGAAGATGTCGGGCGAGGCATCGGGTTGGGCTTGGGCTGCGTAGAACGTGTTCTTGCCTGACTTGTCGCCGAAGAAAACCCACTGCCAGTGGCCGGTTACGCCTTCGGTTTTGATGAAATCAGGCTTGTCTTGCCGCAGGCCGTCTTTGTCGGTTCCCCAGAGGTTTTCGTCGGGATTGTATTTGCCGCCGATGGTTCCCTCGTACAAAAACCAGTAGGCGCGTGATTCGTCGGTTTTCAGCATGGTCAGTTTGGCGTGGTCGTCGTAAAACTGCCAACGCCATTTCCATTTGCCGTCTTTGCTTTCGGTCTCAATCGTGTTGCCGTCCACCATGTGGCTGGTGCATTTGTCAAATCCCGGATGGCTCACGCCGCTGCCCGGCTCGTTGTTGACGGCGTTAGGGACGCCCCGGTAATCGGCGGCGGCAGAATGCGGAAAACCCGTGTTTCCGCTGTTGCGGTAGCCAATCCAGTCGTTGCCGTAATTGTCCAAAATGCTCGAAAACCCACCGCCTTCTTTTTGGTAGTAATACGTCGCTGTGGGTGTCTGGATTTTGTAAGCGGCCTGCCCTTCGTCGCTGGTTTCAGAGATGGCGATTTTCGGAGCAAACGTTGTTTTTACGTTCTGAATCGCATCGTTTCGGAGCAGGTGAAACGGCGCCCACTCGTCCCACGCCGGGCCGATGATGTCCAAATCGCCGTCGCTGTCCATGTCAAAAAACTGCGTTCCGAGGTGATGCTCGTGGCCTGTGTCAATCGTAGTTTCAGTGAAGTTGCCTCTGCCGTCATTCACGTACAAATACGTCGGATGTTCGCTGCCTTTGTGTTCATTGGTGAGAATATCGGCATCGCCGTCTTTGTCCACATCGGCCACGTCGAGGCTGTTCATCGAGTAGGTGGTTTTGAGCAAATGCCGAATCCAGAGAATGCAGCCGAAATCCCGTTTTTGCTCAAACCAGAACAGCGAAGCGTCGGGTTGCAGGCCGGGATAGCGTTCTTCGGAAACAACCACATCCAGCAGGCCGTCGCCGTTGAAGTCGGCGGTTTCCACGCGGTCAGCCCAGAAATGGACGGAGCCAATCAACGATTCCGTCCATTTGTCGGTGCGTTCTTTGTCTGCACCGGGATTGGCGTACCAGACGAACGTTTTCGGGCCGATGCCGTTGTTGCGGCTGCTGATGATGTCCACGTCACCATCGCCGTCCACATCACCCACGCTGATGCCTTCGTCATTGGTTTCGGCGTTGCTAATCAGCGTTTTCGGCCAGTTGCCTTGGGCGGCGTTGGCAGGAATTTCGAGCATGTACAGTCCGTCGCCACCGTTGAGCAGGATTTCGGATTTGCCGCCGGGAACCACCTGCGCCAGTTTGTAACCTTGGCCGTTCACGTGGTCGGTTTCCTTGATTTCGGCGATTTTGGTTTTCGTCCATTTCGATAACGTTTTGTCCGTAGCCTCCAGCCAGTAAATGCCGGGCAACGCCTCGGCAATGATGTCGGCGTTGAGGTCGCCGTCCACATCGGCCCACAACATGCCGTCAATGTTCTCGCCCAAATCGGTGCGTTTCCACTGCGTCAGGCCGCTTTTCGGGTCGGAGGCGTACACGTATCGCCCGGCCACAATCTCGGCGAAACCGTCGCCGGTTACGTCGCGGGCATCGTTGCCAAAATACCGCAGCCAATCGGGAGCCTTGAAGTCGCCCCACTTGGCGCGGCTGTTGTCCACCTGCACATACGACCATTGGCTGGCCGCCAGTTTGTTATCAGAAGTTTTATTCTCCCAAATGCTCAGCGGTTTCATGTTGTAGTTTTTGGGAGAGACAATGTCCAAGTCGCCGTCGTTGCCCAAATCGCCCACAATGCCGCTGTACATGCCTTCGTTGTCCAGCACCTGTTTTTCCCAAGCCGAACCCTGCCCGTTGTTTTTGTACACGACAGTCGGATGGGGATTTTTGGTCGGTTCTTTTTGCTCGTTCCAAAAAATCAGCGAGCCGGTAATCACATCCACGTCGCCGTCGTTGTCCATGTCGCCCACCCGGACCGTGTGCGTGTATTCCGATTGCGCATCAATGACGTTTTTCTTCCAAAGTGTCTCGGTTTTCGGATTCAACGGCCCTTTGAGCCAAACCAACGGATAGCCCTTTGACTCGCCCGATGCAATGACAATATCCTGAATGCCGTCGTGGTCAAAATCGGCCACCGCCAGCCGGCAATTGTTATGGTTCCATTCCGTTTTGCCGTTTTCCGACATCGTGTACCAGGTTTTGTCGTAGTCGTACTGTTTCCAAGCGGCGTTGCGTTGTTTCGGGTTTTCCATCCATGCGCCATTGATGACAATGTCCATATCGCCGTCTCGGTCAATGTCGGCCAAGCAAGTGCCGTCGAAAGCCGGGGTTTCCACGCGTTGTTTGGTGAAACCCTTGCCTTTGTCACTGAAAAAAATGTCCAGATGGCTGCCGTGCGAGCCGTTGGGCAGTGGATCAAGGCTGCGGGAAACTACGTCTTTCCAGCCGTCGCCATCGAAATCGGCCACCAGAATGTCTTTGGTGTACGGTGTCATGCCGATGCGGTTGTACGCCCACGCGCCGCTTTTGCCCGGATTTTTCATCCAAAACAGGCCTTCGTTGCCGTTGGCATCCTGTCCGTCTTTGTCGTCTGAGCCAACGACATCTTCGTAACCGTCCCAGTCCAAATCGGCAATGGCCAGGTGGCAGGAACGATACACAAGCTTGCTGATGGTGTGTTGCTTGTAGCCCGGAGCCTCAAGCCAACACAAATGCTTGACGTTGGCATCGGTTTCTTTTTCATCTACGTAATCCGAGACTACCACCAAGTCGTTCAGTCCGTCGTGATTGATGTCGGCTACGTGCGGGTGCAGGGCCACGGAGTCGAGCAGTGTTTTTTTAGTGAAAGGGATGGGCTGCGCATTCGAGGCAATGACAAACGGAAACGTACAGAAGAGAATAGATGTAAAGAATCGTTTCATACAGTGAACCGAAATAGAATAGTATCTGTGAAAAAGTAAAAACCCCTATGTCACAATTGCCCGTTGAAGCTACAATTATCTAAAAATCCATTGGGCAGTTTATGTACACACGTCGTTATCTCAATTGGCGCGGCCGTTTTAAGCAAAAAACGCCCAAAACGGCGAATGGTCTGAACCGCGATTGATTTCGCCGAACTGACGTTTCGTCGGATTCGAGAATTGCCAAGATTGAAAAACTGT
>JALOMD010000449.1 GCA_025455595.1 Cytophagales bacterium
CTCTTTGCCAAACTGTTGCACATCGGGCCGGGTGCTGTCGCACACGCTGACGAGCAGCGTGGGTGTCCAGTCGGTGTCGGTGAGGTGCTGCCGGAAATAGGCGAACCCGAACCGGCGGCTGTCGTCCCATTTGCAGTCCAGAATACGCAGTGCTTCGCTGGCTTCGTACTTCATGCGGGCCACTTGCTGGTTGTAGGCCGCCCACGCGTATTCGCGAATTTCGAGTACTTCGGCATTTGCCAGTTTCACCAATTGCCGCACCGTCAGGTCAGCGGCAGAAACGGTGTGTTTCAGTACAATGAAGCCCGCCCGCTGTGTAGTGAGTCGGCGCGAACCGAGCATAATCCAAATGTCGTCCTTGCTGACGGCCCCGAGGCTGGTGCGCAAGGCTCCGTCGAAGAGTTGCAGGATGTCTTCGTGGATACCGGTGGCGGCTTCTTTTTGCTGCAACACCGGAATCAAATCCCACACCAATTGCTTGCCAAAGTCGGCGTTGCGGGTCGCCAGTTTTTCAATCGTGGGGCGAATGGCGGCACGCACTTCCGCGTGCGGCGAAGTGCAAAACGCCAACAGAATGTCTTGACTGGCAAGCAGTTGCGTTTCGGGCAATTTTCCGAAAATCTGCACACCCACCGAGCGGACGGTCGGCTCTTCGGAGGCAATCAGCGAAGCCACCAAGCCTTGCGGCAGTTGTTCGGGCGGCGTGACGTGGTTCAGCAGGATGCCCGCTCCCAGCACTTGCACCGGCGGCAGCGGGTGTTTGAGCAACTCCTGCGGGATTTCGAGGTTCACGTCGCGCAGCAGTCCGGCAAAGTGCGACAACAAGTGTTCGCAGGCGAAAACGGAGCGGTTGAAATCCGTCTCGTTGCCTGCCTTCAGCTCCATCAGTCCGCTCACCACCTTCACAATAATCATCTGCGCCTGCTCTTCCGAAAACCGCGTTTTGCCCAGCAGTCCGTCCAGCCAATGCGCCATGTCTTCATGCGGATTCAGCATCAGGTCGGCAAACAGCAGTGTCTTTTGGGCGAAATAGTCGGGCTGCGCATCCACCCATTGCCGGGCCAAGGCGCGGGCCATTGGCTTGGGCTTTTCGGCCAGCAGTGCAATCAGCTCTGTGTCAGGGTTTTGCGGATCGTAAAACCGCTCAATTAGTTCTACCCCAATTTGCACGGTTTCGTCGTAGTCGCTGGCGAGCAAATCCACGGCAAACGTCTTGTCGGCCAGTTCGCGCCAACGCGGGTTGGCTTTGTAGGCCCGCACCGCAAACTGGTGAACCGGCTCGCAGCGGCTCAGGCGCAGCAGTTCCATCAGTTTTTCGGGATGTTTGTCCCACAGTCCGGGAAACGCCTCCTCGCGGCTTTGCGGCACGGCTTGGTTTTCCTGTCCGTCTCGGAAACGCCACTGGCTGGTGTTTTTCTTCAGTTCGATGCGCGTACTGTTGTGATTCAGGATATGCAACAGGTTGCTACAGCTCGCAAACGGCGGGTAATACGTCACACGGGTGCGGTAGCTGCGGCTGTTCCACTCGTACCACGTGTAGTTTTCCTGGCGGGCTTCGGTGCGGTCTTTGGCATCGGTGTAGGTGAGCAGGCAGGCGGTGGCGAGTTTGGTGTAGCTGTCGCTTTGCTGGTCTTCGCCGAGTTGCTGCAAGGTGCGCAACACGCGGCGTTTGAAATAGTCGCGGGTTTTGTTGGAAAACGCCAGCCGGGAGTTGGGCTTTTCCATTTCCTTGGTGGCGTTTTCGACGTAGTTGTAGCCGTCGCCGGGCAAGTAGGCCCAGTCGCCCCAGTAACTGCGGCGGAAGTAGGCCGACGATTTCTCGAAGCGGTACGCAACGGCGGCCCACACGTCGGCATCCTCGCGAAACTCGGCGATTTTGTAAATGTGCCGGATGTACTTGAACATGTTGGGTTTGAGCGGCAGGTTTTGCAGGCACGACACCACGGCCGTCCGCACGTGCGGATACGTCCCCGACAGCAGGTACAACTGTTCCAGCACTTCGTAGGTGAATGAGGCTTGTGCGTTCCCGTTGCTTGCGGGATTTGCGATTTGGGCGTTTTTCAGCGATTCCACAACGCCCGCATCGAAAGCCGCCTGAACGTCGGCCGCTTGGCCGAATTGAACGGGCCTTTGCAGCGAAACGGGCAGTTTGCGGAAAACCTCGTCCAGCAAAGCGTTTTTGCGCGTGTCGTCAGCAATGGCAAGCAGGGCGGCTGATGCAATGCGTTTCACAAAATCCTTCGAGGCCGGTGCCTGCGCCAGTTGTTCCAGCAGCGGCACGGCGGTGCGGTCGCCGCAGCGGCCCAAGGCCCAGCAGACGCAGTATTGCTGCAAAGCGTCGGCCTTGAGGGCAAACTTGGTCAAGTCGGGCACGGCGGCGGCAATGCGCAACTCGCCGATGCGCCAGATGATGCGCGAAAGCGGCCATTTCTTGTCGTTGAAACCGGGTTGCAGGGCTTCGCGCAGTTTGGCGAGGATGAAATCTTTTTTGTCGCCGTAGTCGGCGGGACGAACCGTGGTGGCGGGTGCAGCGGTGGCGGCTGGCGCAGTGGTTCCCGCCGCCGAAAAGCGGCCGGTTTCGCGGTAGCCGCCTTTTTTCTTCTCGTTCACCAACGCGTTGAACAGATTGTCGGCGGCGGTGCGGTCAATGGGCGTGGCGGTCTTGGTGCCGTCTTTGAGGTTGCCCCCACGCCGGCCGTAGCGGAAATTGACCACGTACCGGCCCGCGCCTACTTCGCACAAATCCACTTCATAGACTTTGTCGGCGTTGCCTTCGCGACACCACATGGACACTTGTTCAAGCAATTTCATTTTGAAAAAGTTACAGGTTCAAGGTTGGAAGGTTGCAGGTTGGCGTTTTGAGCAAATTTTGCTTAAAACGCTTCCTACATTTAGATAGGTAAAATATTGACGGTTAGATAATTGCAAAACGTACAATCACAGACACTGTACGGCTTCTCAATGTGCGGAATATTGTGTTGACGCGCAAATTTTACAGTGATTTTTTCACACTTTTTCAAGAAAATTTGCTCAAATCGAAGATGCCGCACTGGCGGTATTGAAACCCCGCAACCGGCGGGAACGCGGGGTTTCAATACCTTGCGAATACACCCCTAATGTTGCAACTTTGCGTCTGTTCATCTGTCGGAATCAGGATTTACAGGATTATCAGAAAAGGCAGGATGAAAAAGCTAATTCTGTTTTTCCTGTCAATCCTGAAAATCCTGATGCTGAAGATTTTCCGTTTTAGGCGATTTTTGCCCAAAACGCCTCTGAATTCATAATTCATAATTCTGAATTAAATTCGTACTTCGTACTTCAAAATGAGTATCAAGCAAGATATTATCGTTCGCGTGCGGGCGGCTTACTTGGTGATGGTTCTCATCGCCGTGGCCGTGGTGGGGCGCATTGTGTGGCTACAGTGGGTGGACGGGGCGCGGTGGAGGGCCATTGCCCGCGAGAAAACCACTTCGTTCCGCGTGGTCAAGGCGGTGCGCGGCGACATCTATGCCGACGACGGCAGTTTGCTTGCTACGTCGTTGCCATTCTACCGACTGGCGATTGACCCGACCGTGCCCGACAAGAAAGTGCTGGACGAAGGGCTGGATTCGCTGGCCTACCTGCTCTCCCGCTACTACGGCGACCGAACGCCCGACGAGTACCGCCGCCGCATCAAGGACATCCGGCGGTACAACGCCGGCGTGAAAAAGGAAAGCCGTCGCCAATATTTGGTCATGAACCAGAAACTGATTGATTTTCAGGCCAAAAAGATGATGGAAAAGTGGCCCGTTTTCCGGTTGGGTCGCAACAAGGGCGGGGTTATTTTCGAGCGGCTCGACCGGCGTTACCGGCCGTTCCGGTTCTTGGCGCAACGCACCGTGGGCTTCCTGAACGAACGCAGCCAAGGGGCCGGGCTGGAATTCAGCTACAACAAGCAACTGGCCGGGCAAGACGGCCGGGCGTTGTTCCAGCGGATGTCGGGCGGGGCGTGGAA
>JALOMD010000450.1 GCA_025455595.1 Cytophagales bacterium
TGGCTCTCCGTGCCGTGACCAGCGTGGACGGCATGACCGCCGACTGGGCACACTTGCCTTACGATTTTTTGGCCGAAGTGTCGAACGAAATCATCAACCGCGTCAAAGGCGTGAACCGCGTGGTCTATGACATTTCCTCCAAACCGCCCGCCACGATTGAGTGGGAGTAAGCTGGGAAGAACCTTTATAGGGTTTTGATCCCTATAAAGGTTTGTGGGTTACCAACGCGGTTGTCTTTGGCATTCAAGGTCAAACACATCCGTCGACAAATACCATGGGAACCCATCCGAACACCGAACGCTTCGAACCTGAATCTTATTACCATCTTTACAACCACGCAGTCGGCAGCGAGAACCTCTTTCGTAACCGAGACAATTACTTTTACTTCCTTGCAAAACTGAAAACACACACCGCGCCGGTTTGCAAGGTGTATGCATACAGCCTGCTCCCTAACCATTTTCATCTTTTAATCCGAACCCGTTCTGAATCAGAGGTATATAACCTTCGGCATTGTCAAAAGAGAAGTGAAAAAGATTTCCATAAAGCTGTGATGCAGCCGTTCATGTGGATGCTCAACGGTTATGCCCAAGCTTACAACAAGGTTTACAACCGCCGTGGAGCATTGTTCATTGATTACATGCGTCGCAAGAAGGTCGCCGAAGAAAGGTATTTTACACAGTTGGTGTACTATATCCACCGTAACCCCGTCCACCACGGTTTTTGCGAACATCCCGGCGAATGGGAGTTCTCGTCCTACCGAGCATTGCTGAGTCTGCAGCCAACGGCCCTTGAAAGAGAATCAGTACTTGATTGGTTTGGCAGCCGCGACAGTTTCGTGGATTTTCACTGCCAACAGCAGGATGCCGCAAACGAAGGTGTGAAAACCTTTATAGGGTTCAAAACCCTATAAAGGTTTTGTGTTTTTAGGAATGCTTTCGGATAAAGTAATGTTCTAATAACGAGCCGATTATAGGCAAATCAGAACTTTGTTCCAACCAGCTTTCACCTAAAAAACTTCATGACCAACACCCAAACGGAGACTATCTCTCCGGCAGCGGCGGCCAAAACCGCTCGGCTTTGGATGCCCAAACGCGTCCTGTTCACACCCGCCGCCTTGGACGAGCCTTTCGGGCGGCAAATCCACAAACGTATCAGCAGCCTCGGCATCGAACCCGTTGTGTTGCCGAGCAACCGACTCACCAACCTACGTGGTGCCGACGAACGTGAAACGTACCGCAACGCCAAGAACACCTTGGCCGTGGTGACGGCTCCGCCCGGTGCGTTGCGGTTGCAACCCATCCCGCCCTCCGCCGACTGGCAGTTTCATTTGGCCGAAGGATGCCCGGCGCATTGCCAGTATTGTTATTTGGCGGGCAGCCTCCAAGGTCCGCCGGTGACCCGCGTCTTTGCCAACTTACCCGCCATCCTCGAAAACACCATCCGCTATGAGCAGCCGGGCCGGTTCACCACGTTCGAAGCCAGTTGTTATACCGATCCGCTTGGTATTGAGCATCTTACGGGCAGCTTGGAGGCGAGCATCCGGCACTTTCGGCAACGCGAAAACACGCAGTTGCGCTGGGTCACCAAGTTCGACCACGTGGAGCCGTTGCTGGGTTTGCCGCACCACGGCCGCGTGCGTCCGCGCCTGAGCCTGAACGCCGAGATAGTGACGCGGCGGCTGGAAGGCGGCACGGCTTCGTTGTCCTCGCGGCTGGCGGCGTTGCGCAAGCTGGCCTTACCGACTGTCTTGGGTGGAGGCGGCTATCCGGTGGGTGTGGTGCTGGCTCCCATTATGCCGATTCCCGGCTGGCAGGAAGCGTACACGCAGTTGTTCGACCAAATCGGGCAGGCGTTGGATTTTCCGTGTGATTTGACCTTTGAACTCATCAGCCACCGGTTCACGCCCGGCTCGAAGGAGGTGCTGACGGGCTGGTATCCGAACACAAGTCTGGAGATGGACGAGGCCCGGCGGGTCAAGAAAACCAACAAGTTCGGCGGCGTGAAATACGTCTATCCCGGCGACCAAATGCGTGCGTTGCGGCAGTTTTTCGAAGCCAAAATCGCTTCCCGCTTTCCAGATGCACGGGTTTTGTATTGGACTTGAAGTAGTTCAGAGTTCAGAAGTCAGAAGTCAGAGGTCAGAAAAAAGTAGGCAGTGGCAGTAGCGGTTGGCAGTCAACAGGCGTTTTGGGCATTTTTTGCCCAAAACGCCGTGAACACGCAGGTCTGCACGCTGTGCGTCAGACCGGAATCACAGGCTCGCAAAAGACAACAGACGGGCGTTTTAGGCAAAAATTGCTCAAAACGCCTCTGACTTCTTACCTCTGAACTCTGACCTTACCTCTGCCCTAATTTCCTCACTGCCCGCAGTTCGATGAAGTTGGCTACGTGGCGGTGGGCTTTCAGGTTGAAGCCGACGGCCCATCGGTCGTCCAAGGCGTAGGTGAGGCCCCAGCGGTGATAGACGCGGCTGAAGTAGGGGATTTGGTTGAACACATACACGCCCAATTGTTGGCTGAACAGGAACCGGCCCAGCACAAAGTCGTGGCCGGCCAGCAGCCCAATCCGCAGGTGGCTCCGTCCGTTGACGCTGTCTTGCCGCATCCGTTCCCGCGACGCAAAGTCGGCATAACCTTCCAATCCGGCGTTGAACGCATGAATGCGACCTACCCGCTTCCGAACCAACACACCCGCGCCACCGATGAAATAACGGCGTTTTTGCCCGAACCCCGGCGTGCGTGACGAAGCAAATCCGTAGGCTTCCCACTGCCACGGAAAGGGCCCCGCCGCCCGGCCTGCCGCTCGGCTGCGTTCCGGTATCGCCACCGGATTCAGGGCGTATTCCAAGCCAAGGCTCATCATCGGATAATTGATGCCCTTGTTCGGTTCCTTCATGCCGCCGTTCGAGATGTGTTCGTAAACGGCCTGCGCATTGAGCCGGTAGCGGGGCGTGAGTTGGTAGTTCAAGCCCAAACCGAACGCAATGTAAATGCTCACCGGCAGGCTGTACGACTGGTTCAGTGGGTTGCGAACCGGATGGTAAGGGTCGGTGAGGTAAGCTGCGCCGCCGATGCCGCGCACCAAGCCGCTCAGGCGGGACGTAATCCGAAAGGCCGGTTCCAAAAAGTAAGCAGCCTTGGCACTGTGGCCCAGCACCGGGCTGTCATAATTGTAATAGCCCAGCAGCAAGCCTTGGCGCGGATAGCACGCGCAAGTGTTCCACGACTGTGCGTCGGTGCGCTGCCAGACGAAAGTCGCCTGCACGCCCCACGGCCGTGCGCCACGGGTGTTTTCCACGTCTTGCGTGTGAGCGAAAATGAAGCCGTATTGTCCGGAAAGACCTACGCTGAAAACGCGCGGCGAAACGGCGGTTGTGTCTTGGGCCTGAAGCGGGGCAAGCAACCCGACTGTCGCCAGCCATGCCAGCCCTGCGGCCAAACATTTGTCCATAAGTCTTGACGATGAATCACGCTGGTACACAAGCCGTTCGGCTTATGTTTTGATAAAAATAAAATCAGGAAAAAGACTTTTTGTTTGGGCGAACTGCGACTTTTTTTGTGGCTTTCGGTCAAAATCATGGTCGGCTACCGCTTAGGGAATTGCGCAAAGCATTAAATTACCAACCGCAAAACAAATGGCCAGATAGTAGGAGAGGGGTGCGCAGCCAGTGGCGGCGTTTTGGGCAAATTTTGCCTAAAACGCATTCTGTCAGAACTATGATTTTACAGCGATTTGTATGATTGACATGATTGCAGCGACTTGTCATGGCAGTTTGTGAATCATTTGGAAATTAAAATAGAGTTACTTTTGATTGATAATCAGAGTCTTATAAAAAAAACGTAGTGCAGCCGTCACGCCATGGCGTGATGGCGAGTGTCCGGCCGCGAAGCTGATCGGCCGGCCTCTGGCCGGGATGGGGGAAAGCAATCGCATCAATAAATAGCTCAAAATCAGTCACTTGCATCGTATTCAGTCAGCGGCCAGAGG
>JALOMD010000451.1 GCA_025455595.1 Cytophagales bacterium
CGAAGACGACCGGCGTTCCCGGCTGCTGATTCCGGCGTTGCGCAAACAACTCGGCGACGGAGTGACGATTTACGCCGATGCCAACAGCTCGTACACGGTAAAGGAAGGCATTGAAATCGGGCGGATGCTGGAAGATTACGGCGTGGCCATTTTTGAAGAACCTTGCCCGTGGGAAGATTACGACGGCAACCGGGCGGTGAACAAAGCCCTGAAAAAGATAAAAATGGCCGGCGGCGAGCAAGACACCAGTTGGTTCCGCTTCCGGTACCTGCTCGAAACGGATGTGTACGACATCGTGCAGCCGGATGTCTATTACAACGGCGGACTGGTGCGGGCTTTGAAAATAGCCGCGCTGGCCCAACAGTTCAAAAAAGGCATGGCCCCGCACAGCCCCAAAGCCGACCCACTGGAGGCTTCTTTTCTGCACGTGGCGGCGGTGTGCCCCAGCTTGTACGGCTTTCAGGAATACCCGGCGCGTCCCGGTCGGCAACCGGACTGGTACCAGCCGCACATTTTGGTCAAAGACGGCTCTTTGGCCGTACCCGAATCAGCGGGATTGGGCATTGCGTATGACGAAAGCATCTGGCAGAAAGCGGAGCGGATTTGAAGGTAGCAGGGCTGAGTAGCTCCGAATGGTATTCGGAGCAGTCGCGAAGCGACTTTTGCCGCAGCCAAGTCACACGTTGCGTCACACTCCGCATCACATTCGGAGCTACTTTCTACGCCTCTTCTGGGATTTTTGCAATTCTGAAAGATACTATTTTCTGTAAAATCCGGCGTTTTGACAGATTTTTACCCAAAACGCCTGCCAATGAAACCCGTCTGTAGGGGCAACCCTTGCAGCCTGTCCCGACGTGTCGGGAGTTGCCCTGTTTCCTACAGGCTCGGCTAATTTCAATCCGAGCCTCGACGAAACAAAGGGCGGGGGCAAGCCCCGTCCCTACAGGCGTTGTGGATAGGGTTTTGCCTTTGCAAAAGATACTATTTTCTGTCAAATCAGCGTTTTGACTGTTTTTTGCCCAAAACGCCCGTCCTGTCCTACGGTTGCCATTCGGCAAATCCATTTCCATTGTTTTTTCGTTTGGCTCCTTGTATAGATGCCGCTATCTTTGGTTCATTGGCCGCACGTTACGTGGCCATCGTTGCGACAAGCGGCGATTATCCCATGCCACAAGTATCGCCTGTCATCCTACACAAATACGGTAATGAAATACAGACAAATCAAACCCAATGGGTTTTTGAGCAACTTCGTGCAGTGTTTTTGGGAATACGAAAACGCTGATACGGCAACCGAACACACTATCCTGCCTGACGGCTACTTTGACCTGATTGCAGCATTTGAGGCCGGAATCTTGACAACTGTAAAACTGACCGGCGTTTGGACAAAGCCCAAAAACGTAGTCATTCCGAGGGACACTAAAATATTTGCCATCCGTTTCAAATTACTGGCAACCGAATACCTCTTCCAACAAGAAATAAAATCCATATTAGACACAACCCAGAACTTGCCATTCGATTTCTGGGGCATGGGCAATTATGAAAGTGAAGAATTCGAAAGGTTTGTGATGGAAACCACTAATCGTCTGGACAATTCGATAAGGCATCTGAGAGAAATAGACAGCAGGAAACTCAAGCTCTTTGAACTTGTTTACCGGCACAAGGCAAAAACAGTGAATGAAATCTCCGAAAAAGTGTTCTGGAGCAGTCGGCAAATCAACCGTTATTTCAATGCGAAGTTCGGCTTCTCTTTGAAAGAATTCCTGAAAATAGTTCGCTGCAATGCTTCTTACAAGGATATTTCAAACGGCAGGCTGTCCTCCCAAAGCGGCTTTTTCGACCAAGCCCACTTTATCAAAGAAGTGAAAAAATACACAGGAGCCACACCGAAGGAACTGCACAAAAACGAAAACGTCCGATTTTTACAATTATCAAAGACGAAACACCGGTAATTTTGCTTCGTGAATTTTAAAAAGACAAAAAAATGAAAGCAAACAAACTTACCCCCAACTTTGAGGTGGAGAACATCAAACAGACGGTTGCGTTTTACACCGAAAACCTCGGATTCAAACTGGTGATGGCGGTTCCGGAAAGTCAGGACGGCATTGAGCAAACTTTTGCAGAAAACAAAGAATATGTCTATGCAATGATGCAGAAAGACAATGTTGAGCTTATGTTCCAGCGTTCCGACACGTTTAAAAACGACGTGGTGTTTTCCAAAAATTTGCCTGTCGGCGCAACGGTTTCTTTCTATATGGACATTGAAGGGCTGAAAGAATTGTACGAGACATTAAAAAACAGAAACCTGCAAATTACGGAACTGAAAACCACTTGGTATGGTATGCAGGAGTTTTATGTCAAGGATGTGAATGGTTATATTCTCGGGTTTGCAGAAAAAACCGAATAACATGAACATCGAAGAACTAAGAAACTTTTGCTTGTCTCTGAAAGGAGCCGAGGAAAGCATGCCTTTTAACGACAAAAAATTAGAGTTGTTATAAACTGATAATCAAGCGGTTATAAGTTGCGTTTTGGAAAAAAAACAGCCAAAACGGCTTGCTGTAGCACATGCTTTAGCCTGTGCGGAAATCCGATAGGATTTCTTGACCGCAGCGTAAATGCAAAATAGTATCTTTTAGAAACACCAAAACCCGCCTCCGGCGGCGCACAGGCTGAAGCATGTGCTACGGGCGTTTTGGGCGATTTTTGCCCAAAACGGCTTGTTCAGGGTAATCCGCGTTTTTCTCGTCTTGTCAGCAAACCTATTTTCTATGCGTTTTCTGACCCCGTTTCTCTTTCTGTTCACCACATGCATCCACGCCCAAACCCTCGTCAAAGGCGGCTTGCAGGGCGACAAAACCCTGATTCTCACACCCAAGGGCATTTCCAGCGCAAACCCCGTCACGTCCAAGCAACTCGGCTTCCACGAACCCGGCGAAGACGGAAAGGTGTTTGAACTGGCCCCCGACCTCCCCGGCGACTGGACGTGGATTGCCGCCACCAACGTGCCGCTGCAATCGGGCAAACGCACCAATGTGTTTTTTTACAACTCGTGGGTGGGCACGTCGGAGAAAATCAACACCACCGGGCGGCGGCGCGACTTTGGCAACGAAATCACGGCGCAGGTGGCTTCCAACGTCTATCACATTGCGTTGCACCGCGAGTCAATGGTTGAGAATGAGGCGTTTATCTTTTTAGTCTCGCCCAAAAAGCAGCGGGTGATTGTAGAGTTGCCCGCGTCGGTGTTCAAAACCCAACGTCGGCTGGAATACGACATGGAGGCGTGGGAAGCCAAGTTTGTGCATGTGGTGGTGCCGCCCGCCGAACACACGCAGGTGGTCTGGAAACCCGAACCGCCCACCCGCACCCGCTGGCTGCTGCGCGACGGCTGGCAGTTTGCCTTCACCAAAGGCGACAGCATTGGCCCGAAAACCCGCTGGGAAACGGTGCGGGTGCCGCACGTGTTCGGCTACTGGCAGCACTTCGATGCGCGGCCTTACAAAGATTCGCTGGACATCACCGAAATGTATCCGCGCGGCCTCGGCTGGTACCGGCGGACGTTCACCGTGCCGGGTCGGTTTCGCAATCAGTATGTGAAAATCAACTTTCTGGCGGCCAACCAACGCGCCGACGTGTGGCTCAACGGCAAGTACTTGGGCAAGCACCTCGGCGGCTACACCGACTTCCATTTCAGCCTCGACGGCGTGCTCAAATTCGACCAGCCGAACGAACTGCTGGTCAAGGTGGACAACCGCTACCATTTCGACATTGCGCCGCACACCGCCGACTACAACGCGCAGGGCGGCATTTACCGCGAAGTGGAACTGATGGTTTGGCCGCGCCTGCTCATCCGCGACATTCGCATTACTACGCCGAACGTCACGCCCACGGTTGCCGATGCGCAGGTGCGGGTGCAGTTCAACAACAAATCGGCCAGTCAAGCCGTGCGCGTCGCAGTGAATCTGGTAAATCCTTACGGCGAAATT
>JALOMD010000452.1 GCA_025455595.1 Cytophagales bacterium
ATCCGTGAATTCGGGTTGGTTTTTTTGGACAGGTACTTGACTTCCACCGCCCCCGAAACCATCGTGTACAGCGTAATGTCGTCCGAATATTTGTAAGCCTCCATGAAACGGCGAGCTTCGCGGTATTCGAGCGGCGGGTAGATTTTCTCGTTGCGGCCCGCTTCTTGCCGCCGCCACCAGCGGGTGCCGCGCATGGTGAACGAGTTGGCCCCCAGCGACGAAAAACTGCTGTCCACCTTGGCGCGGATGCCGTCAATGGCCGTCAAAATGCCTACCAACGCCGTGATGCCGATGGTGATGATGAGGGCCGTGAGGACGGTGCGCAGCAGATTGCCTTGTACAGACCGCAGCCCTTCTTTGATGTTTTCGCTTAGGTTCATAATAAAGTCGTCGGTGGTCAGTCGTCAGTTTGCACGAATCAAGGTTCTATTTACCAAAAATTTTGTGTACTTTGTTCGGAATTGTGCCGAACGGACAATTTGAAGTACGATTTACGAGTTACGAAGTACGAATTTCAGGGCAGAGATAAGAGGTCAGAAGTCAGACGGGCGTTCCCGCCGAGTGCGGCATTTCCGTTTCGGGCGATTTTTGCCCAAAACGCCGTCCATCACCCGTGGTTCGTGTCTTCACGAACCACCCGGCCGCTGTTCGGGATTTGCAATCCCGAACCAAACTGTCAAGGATTTGTAATCCGAAGAGAAATTTCACCAACAACTTTTGTTCGAATGTTCACATCCTGCCTTTCCTGAAAATCCAATAAATCCTGATCCCGATGGCAACTTTAATGCGTTTTCGACGTTCCCGCCTGTTGCGGGATTTGTCAATACCGCCCGTTGCGGCATCTACGATTTTTGCCTAAAACGGCCGCACTGACAGCCGCAATCGCAAACCTTTCATTCGCACAACCTTGAACTCAAAACTCGTAACTTCCGCCTTTTTGGCTTTCTTTTTCATTGCCGCGTTGTTCACAGCCAAGGCGCAGCAGGTTTCTAATGTCAATTTCACGGAAATTTACAAAAACATCGCCACGCCATCGTCGCCGTATTTTTACCCGGAAATGCTGGCCCGCTACGAGAAAAACGACACCACGCTGAACCCGGCGCAGTACAAGCATTTGTACTACGGCTACACCAAGCAACCCGGTTACGACCCGACGGGCAAAGACGTGCGGCAAAAAGAGTTCAAGCAACTGATTGAGCAGAAGGCCTTTGAAAAAGCCTTGGCCGTGGGCCGGGCGGGCCTGCGCGAAACGCCGTTCAACCTGAACTACGTGTTCGGGATGCACTACGCCTGCGACAACTTGGGCCGCAAAGCCGAGGCTCGGCAATGGCTGCACAAGTTCGAGCGGCTGATGGAAGCAATAGAAACCAGCGGCGACGGCCGCACGCCCGCAACCGCCTACGTGGTCATTGCCCTCGGCGATGTGCAAGTCTATCTCGAAAGTCTCGGCCTCACCGCCACCGACCGCAAGCTGCAAGACCGCCGCACCGAAAAAATAACCCTGCAACAACCCAACGAACTGAACCTGAAGGAAATCTATTTCAATGTAGAGAAACTGGGCTGGGGAAAATGAAAGTCGTAAGTGATGAGTCGCAAGTAGCGTTTTGGGCGTTTTTCGCCTAAAACGCCTTGGAGACTCATTTGACCCGTCATTGCGAGGAGGAACGACGAAGCAATCTGCCCCCGGTAGCCACGCGAGCCTTTCGGAACCGTTGTTTGCCGAGCCTGCGGGAATGAGATTGCTTCGGCTTCACTTCGTTCCGCCTCGCAATGACGGTTTTCTCTTGAAGCGTTTTAGAGGTTGTTTAAAATTCGGTTTTGTAAGGACGTTTTGGGCAAAAATTGCCAAAACGCTTTTGTCAGAACCCTGATTCGTGGGATTAAAGGATTACCTTGATTGAAAAGCGACTCATCATGTTAATCCTTTAATCCCACGAATCAGGGTTCTGACAAGGCCTCTACAACTATTTCGCCACCTTTGGCGTTATCTTTTTACTTTTTCCGCACAAACCCAAGCCACGCAGCGTAATACCAAAACAAAAGACTGAGTGCGTAAACAATTCAGTGCAATCGTTTGATTATCAGCAAATCTTGTATTCCAAATTGACTTCGTCGAACTTGCGTTTCCGCATTCCCACTTCCAAATTGGTGTAAATCCATACAAATCGTAAGTCGTACCTCGTAAATCGTACTTCAAAATGCTTCGTCGTTTTCTGCCGGTTTTGCTCGGCTTTGTTTGCGTAGTGGCTGCCAGAGCTTCGTCCATCTTGGTACCGATGGACGAAACCCAAACCAACCACCTGAAGGCTTACGGCCTCGCCTATTGGGTGCTGACCAAAAACACCGAGGTGGACTGGCTGCTCAACTACCGGGGCGGTAGTTTCATGTTTGGGTACCAACAGGCATTCGAGAGCGAACTGCGGGTGCGCGGCATCAGCTACCAAGTGATTTCGGATGCGCAGGCGTTGCAAATCACCAACGAAATCGGTGCGCCGGACGTGAACATGGATGTGATGAAGCTCGACAAGCCGCCCAAAGTGGCCGTGTATTCGCCCAAGTCGAAGCAGCCGTGGGACGATGCCGTGACGCTGGTGCTGACTTACGCCGAAATTCCGTACGAAATCATCTTCGACGACGAGGTGATGGACGGCAAGCTGCCCAAATACGACTGGCTGCACCTGCACCACGAGGATTTCACGGGGCAGTACGGCAAGTTTTACCGCACCCACGGCCAAACGGCCTGGTACAAAGCCCAGCAACGGGAGTTCGAGACCTGCGCCAAGAAATACGGGTTTGCCAAGGTGTCGCAACTGAAACTGGCCGTGGTGCGCAAAATCCGCGATTTCTGCGCGGGCGGCGGGTTTTTGTTCGCCATGTGCTCGGCGGCCGACACGTATGACATCGCCCTCGCCGCCGACGGCGTGGACATTTGCGAAAGCGTCTATGATGGCGACCCCGCCGACCCGAATGCGCAGCAAAAGATGGATTACGGCAAGACGTTCGCCTTCCGCAACTTCGTGCTCAACCGCGACCCGTTCGACTACGAGTATTCCAACATTGACAACCAGATTTACGAGCGGCCCGTCAGCGAAAACAACGACTTTTTCACGCTGTTCCAGTTTTCGGCCAAGTGGGATCCGGTGCCCACGATGCTCACGCAAAATCACCTGAGTGTGGTGAAAGGATTCTTGGGCCAAACCACGGGCTTCAAAAAGAGTTTGCTCAAGCCGGAGGTGGTGCTGATGGGCGAAAGCAAGGCCATCGGCGAGGCCAAATACATCCACGGCATATACGGAAAAGGCACGTGGACGTTCTACGGCGGCCACGACCCGGAAGACTACCAGCACCAAGTGGGCGAAGAACCCACCGACCTAAGCCTACACCCCAACTCCGCCGGCTACCGCCTGATTCTCAACAACATCCTCTTCCCCGCCGCGAAGAAAAAGAAACAAAAAACGTAATCAGGTCAGAGGTCAGAAAAAAGCAGGCAGTGGCAGTTGGCAGTCGAAAGGCGTTTTGGGCAATTTTTGCCCAAAACGCCTTTTTGGCTTTACTTGAAACGTCATTGCGAGGCGAAGCCGTGGCAATCTCCTACGGAGTTGCGCGAGCCTTTGTCAGAGCCATTTGCCGAGCCTGTGGGAGTAGTGAGATTGCCACGGCCCTTCGCTTCGCTACGGGCCTCAGATACTGGCGCAAGCGTCCGCTTGTGCCGAAGGCTTGACCAGCGTCCGCTGGTCGCGAGCCAACGGCTCGCAAAGGACAACACCACGCCGAGGCGCATTTTCCGTGAAGGAATAAGCCGAAATCGTTTTGAGCATTTTTTGCCTAAAACGCGACTTGTTTCCTGTTTCTGTTGACAACAATTTTTGCAAACCTGTCGGTTTGCGACCAGCGGACGCTGGTCTGAGAGGTTGTCTAAAGTTTCACGGAAAAAAGGGAATCGGTGCGTAGTTTTGAGTTTCCACACTTAAAACCAAAGCCT
>JALOMD010000453.1 GCA_025455595.1 Cytophagales bacterium
CTACTTGCCAACTGCTACTTGCCAACTGCCTACCAAACAGGGCTACTCATGCACTTTCATCTCTTTTTCGCGGGCTTCGGCATGGTCTTCGGCCTCGGCTTCCAGTCGGTTTTCCTTCGACTCTGGGTCGGGGGCGTAGCGGAGGTGGACGTAGATCGGGAAGTGGTCGGAACCGCAGTTGGGCAGCCGTTTCATGTCAATCAGCTTGAAGTGATGCGACACAAAAACGTGGTCGAGCGGCCAGCGCAGCAGCCAATGCTTGGCGTGGAACGTGTTGAACATCCCCCGCCCGATGCGCGGGTCGAGCAGGCCGCTGATGCGTTGGAACAGCCGCGTCGTGTGCGACCACGCCACGTCGTTGAGGTCGCCGGCCACGATGACCGGGTGCGCGGCTGCCTTGGCCCGCTTGCCCACTTGGATCAATTCCACGTCGCGTTCGGTCGAACGGTCGTTTTCGGCGGGGGCGGGCGGCCTCGGATGCACGCCGTAGAACTCAACTACCCGGCCCGATGCCAGCCGCAAATGGGCGTGCAGCGACGGCACGTCGTCTTCAACGAAAAAGTTGATTTCATGCTGCACAACCGGCAATTGCGAATAGAACAGCAGCCCGTAGGTATTGTCCAGCGGATGCGACACCCGGTACGGATACGCCTGTTCCAGCGGCCGTAGTTTCTCTTGCCAGTATGCGTCGGTTTCCACTACCAGCACCACGTCCGCGCCGATGCGTCCTACCATTTCCAAGAATTCCTCGCACCGGCGGTTTTCCATGAACACGTTGAAAATCAGAACCCTCACCGAGTCGCCCGCCGTGGCGTTCTCGGCGGCTTCCAGCACTTGGTGCTTGTGCAAAGCCGTGTATGGCCGGATGCGGTACAGGTGGTAGCCGAGTGTGACCGCCGCCGCCGCCATGAAAACGTAGTCGCCGATTTGGGCAAAATTTGCCAAAACGGCATAGGCAATCGTGACCGCCGCCAAGGGCACCACTAATTGCAGGTGCGGAAAGTCGAAGACGCGAATCCACCAAGCCTCGTAGCGGATGAGATGCACCCAAGAGGCGACAATGAGAAAAATCCCGAAAGCGAGCAAAAAGGTAAGCATAGGCAAAACCTGCGAATAGTGTGCAACAAGACCGTTTTGCCGCAAATCCATTCCGCCACTGTTCGTCCCCGCTTTGTTGCGGCTACAGACACCTGTACAAAAGCTGTTCCGGTACGATATTTTTCAAAGCGATACTGGGCTTTTGATGCCAATATGCGGTGTCAAGCGTTCAGTCCTTTGTCCCTTTACTTACAAATTGCTTACGAACCTGATTGAGTCATGGAAAAACTCAGAGAGCAAAACCAGTACGAAGGCAACCCGGTGGGTTTGCCTGACAACGTGGCCCAAGACTTGGCCCGCGAGTTAGACCGGCACTTGGCCTCGTCCGTTGTGTTGTTTCACCAGTATCACAAACACCATTGGCTGGTGGAAGGCCCGCAGTTTCGCGACCTGCACCTTTTCTTCAAGGAAAACTACTCGCAGGTTCACGAGCAGTTCGACAAAATCGCCGAGCGGATGACGACACTCGGACTGACACCGAGCTGCACGTTGGAAAACATCAGCCGGTTGTCGTACATAGCCCAAGAGCCGGAAGGCGTGCTGCGCATACGCCAAGCCTTGGAAATCGACTTGCAGGCCGAACGTAGCATTGCTTCAGAGTTGCGCAAGACCATCAAAAAAGCGGATGACTTCCAAGACTATGCCACCAAGACGCTGCTGGAAGGGTTCTTGGTCAAAACCGAGGAACGCACCGACAACATCCACCACTTCTTGGGCGAAGACTCAGTGCTGGTTCCCGACTACGACATGGCGGCGGATTAGCGTGGTGAGTTGTACTGAAATATCGTGAGTCTTGGGTCTTGGGTAAAGACACACTATTCATGGCGTTTTGGGCAAAAATTTCCCAAAACGTGAATTTGTAGCACATGCTTTAGCCTGTGCGCCGCCGAAGGCGGGTTTTTATTGTCAAACAATAGACTGTTTGTTTGATTCAGGTTTTGTCTGTGGCGGAGAAATCCTAACGGATTTCAGCACAGGCTAAAGCATGTGCTACAAATTCACGTTTTGGGAAAAATTGCCTAAAACGCTTAACCATTCATAATTCATTCCGACCATGCCTTGGACAGAAAAAGACTATCCGGTCTCAATGAAAAACCTCACCCCTGAGGTACGCAACAAAGCCATTGAGATAGCCAACGCCCTGCTTGAACAGGGCCGCGAAGAAGGCAGTGCCATCGCAATCGCCACAGCCAAAGCCGAAGAATGGGCTGAAAACCGGGACATTCCGCCGAAGAAAGAGTAAGCCAGCAAGCCTACGCACAAGAACCAAGGCAAAACCGGGTTTTGGGTAAAAATTGCCCAAAACCCGGGCCGTATGCCCGCCGTCCCATTGGCTTCACCGCTTGAACCAATTCCACTTGCTGTTGCCCGACACCACCATCAACAATCCGGAGGCGCAGTAAGCCAAAGCGACAAAGTCAACAAAATCCATGTGTTTTTCCGTTTAGGTGTCACAACCATCCGGTTCAGCCCAGCTTTTCCGGCTGCCCGGCACCCATGCGCGGAAAACCCTATTCCTTCCTACAGCGGCCTTGGCAATGCCCAGTGCGTCCATAAAAATCCTCACCTGCCACACAACTGTGGAATTACCCTCCGCTTCTTGACACGCTGTAAATCAATCCTCTAACGGACAGCCGGACGTGCAATAGGCAAAGGCACACTGTTTGCCAAGTACAATCTGTAAACAAATCCAATACAACCATGCTTAACAAACAAAACAACTGGAAACCTTTCTTGTCCATTGCCTTGGTCGCATCTCTTCTGTTCAGTTGCAACACCATCCGTAACAACCGCCGCGCCAGCATCGGAGCCGGGGGCGGAGCCGCCGTGGGCGGTGCCTTGGGCGGCATTCTTGGCAAACGGGCCGGCAACACGGCTGGCGGCATCATCATCGGTGCGGCCATTGGCGGCGTGGCTGGCGGGGCCATCGGCAAGTACATGGACAAGCAGGCAGCCGAATTGGAAAAGGACGTGAAAGATGCCAAAGTGGAACGCGTGGGCGAAGGCATCAAAATCACTTTCGATTCGGGGATTCTGTTCGGCTTCAATTCGGCCGACCTGAGCGAAGAGGCCAAGGCCAACATCCGCAAGATGGCCGAGACAGTGAACAAATACCCTGACACCAACATTCTGATTGACGGTTACACCGACAACGTGGGTTCTGAAGGCTACAACCAGAAACTGTCCGAACGCCGCGCCAAAGCCGTAAGCGACTACTTGGCTACGTTGAATGTGCCCAAGTCGCGGCTCGGCACGCGCGGTTTCGGCGAAACCCAGCCGGTGGCCACCAACGACACTGACGCGGGCCGCCAGCAGAACCGCCGCGTGGAAGTGGGCATTTGGGCAAACGACAAGCTGAAGCAAGACGCACAAGACGGCAGCATCAATTAGAAGTACGATTTACGAGGTACGAAATAGAATCAGTTTAGAATTCAGAATTATGAATTCAGACGGGCGTTTTGGGCAATTTTTGCTCAAAACGCTTGTTATTTTTAGACAGCACACGGATTGAACAGGTGCGATGGAGCAGAACGGATTGAATCCGTTTTTTTATCCGTTTCATTCGTTCAATCCGTGTGCTGTTTTTTTTTGTGCGGGCACAGGCTTTTTTAACAATCAAGGCAACAGGCGGTCATTCTTTCCACATGGGAAAACACACGCCGCTCTGTACGATTCTGTGCGCAATCCCATTTCTGAACCTTTAAACTCAAACCAGCATGAGCAATTATCCCGAAAAATTTCCTCCGCAAACCCAGGAAAGTCAGCCCGGCTTGGAAACCGAAATGACTCCGCAACCCGAAATCATTCGCGACGACTACCGGGGCAGCGGCAAGCTGGAAGGAAAAGTGGCCCTGATTACCGGCGGCGACAGCGGCAT
>JALOMD010000454.1 GCA_025455595.1 Cytophagales bacterium
ACCGCTTGCGGCAGAGGCGGGCCGGATTGCACTGAAGGAGGACGTATAGACTTGAGTTCAATCCAGCTAACTTTCAAGACCCGGAATGGCGATTACCTGTATCCCAAACAGAACCCATTACCGTCCTACAACATTGACAGCCTTCGCGTATCCAGTGCCGATGGAAGGAGCATCCCGCAGAGAAAGGGGCTTTTGACAGGTCCTTTCGCCACGGAGTATTACGTCTATGCGTTCGGCGGCATATATGACCCGAACATCGATGTGAGTGCGTTGAGTGGCGAAAAGTGCAACGATTATTTCATCCGCTACAACGCAAGCGACACGGACACGTTGAGACTGTGTTACCGGGTTACCGAAGGGGAGTGCGGCCTTTATTTTGAGGCCACCAAAGCTTACTACCAAAACCAACTGATTTTACATAAGCAAGGTGCCGCCCCTGTTATAGACATAGTCAAATGACTTTGCCACGCTGCGAAGCGTTTTAGCCGGTTTTTGCCAAAACGCTTCGCTCCACGCACCTTGCCCCACGCTCCCCGCCCGGCAATTGCGGTGTTTGGCAAAAATAGGTACTTTTGCCCCCTTCGACACCAACAACTCCGCCCATGTTTACCCCCACCGAGTACGTTTCCGCCCACCGGCTTGATCCGGTTGCCAATCCGGCCGCCCAAGTGATAAGCGGCGAGGCGCGTTTCACCGTCCTGACCCCGCAGATGGTACGCATGGAATGGGCGGCGGAAAAGGCGTTTGAAGACAACGCCTCGTTCGTGTTCATCAACCGCAACCTACCCGTGCCCGATTACACCGTCAACGAGGAAGGCGGCTGGCTGGTAATTCGCACCTCGGCCCTCACGTTGCGTTACCAAATCGGCTCCGGCCGATTCACCGAACACAACCTCCGCGTCGACTTCGACCTGAATGGGCAGCCCGTGGCTTGGCGACCCGGCACGGAAGATACCGGCAACCTGCGCGGCACCAACCGCACGCTGGACCGCGCCGAGGGGCCGGTGGAGATTGAGCCGGGCATCCTTTCGCGCAACGGCTGGACACTGGTGGACGACTCGGAACGCCCCCTGCTCGTGGACGACGGCGAATGGCCGTGGGTGCAGGCCCGTCCGGCAGGCCAGCATCAAGACTGGTACTTTTTCGGCTACGGCCGCGACTACCGCCGCGCCTTGCAAGACTACATCCGCGTGGCAGGACCCATTCCCATGCCGCCCCGCTATGTGTTCGGCTTCTGGTGGTCGCGGTACTGGCCGTACACCGAAGAGGAAATGCGCCATTTGGTCGAGGAATTTCGCATCCACAACGTGCCGCTCGATGTGCTGGTGGTGGACATGGACTGGCACACGACTTTCCTGCGCGACTGGTGGAAGAAAGAGAAAGACCAGGCTGGGGAACGCAAAGGCTGGACGGGCTTCACTTGGAACCGCAACCTGTTTCCCGACCCGAAGGCGTTTCTGACGTGGGCACGCAAAAAAGACCTGAAAGTGACCCTCAACCTGCACCCGGCATCGGGCATCCAGCCGCACGAGGAAACGTACCCGCAGGTGGCGCAGGCAATGGGCATTGACCCCGACACGCAGAAATACGTGCCGTTCGACATCGTGAACCGCAAGTTTGCCGATGCGTATTTGGACTTGGTGCTGCGTCCGCTGGAAAACGACGGCGTGGATTTCTGGTGGCTCGACTGGCAGCAATGGAGCACCACCACGATTCCGGGCATGAGTCCGACCATGTGGCTCAACCACGTGCATTACACCGACATGGAGCGGCAGGGCAAGGCGCGGCCGCTCATTTTCCACCGTTGGGGCGGGCTGGGCAACCACCGCTACCCCATCGGCTTCTCCGGCGACTCGGTGTGCGTGTGGAAGTCGCTTGATTTCCAGCCGTATTTCACCGCCACCGCCGCCAACGTGGGCTGCGCCTACTGGAGCCACGACATCGGCGGACACATGCCGGGCCCCGTCTCGCCTGAGCTTTTCCTGCGCTGGCTGCAATTCGGGGCGTTCAGCCCGGTGCTGCGCACGCACACGTCCAAAAACGCCAACGCCGAGCGGCGCATCTGGGCCTACCCGCACGACTACTTCCTGATGATGCGCGAAGTGATTCTGCTGCGCTACGCCCTGATTCCGTACCTGTACACCGCCGCCCGCCAAACCTACGAAACCGGCGTGGCGTTCATGCGGCCCATGTACTACGACTACCCCGAAGCCGACGAAGCGTACACGTTCACGCAGCAGTATATGTTCGGCGACGACATGATGGTGGCCCCCGTCACCGAGCCGATTTCGGACTACAACCGCTTGGCGAAACAGACCGTCTGGTTGCCCGAAGGCACATGGGTGGAGTGGCACAGCGGCCAGTATTTCGTCGGCCCGAAGGTGGTGGAGCGGCACTACGACCTTGACGAAATTCCGCTTTTTGTGCGGGCCGGGGCCATTTTGCCCATGATGGCTACCGAAACCGCCGCCCCCGTTGCCGAAAAGCCACTCGACCACTTGCTGCTCACCGTGTTGCCTGCCCGCCACGGCCAAACGCGGCTCTACGAAGACGAAAACAATACCAACGGCTACTTGGAAGGTCGTTACGCGTGGACGACCATCAGCCAACACATGCCCGACGACGACACGCTGGTCATCCGCGTAGAGCTGGTGAACGGCCGCTACGACGGCATGGCCGAGCAGCGCAGCTATCAAGTGCGGGTGCGGGGCGTGCTGCCGCCCCACGCCGTCTATTGCAACGGCGAGGAAGTACCGTACGTGTTCATGGACGAGGAGGTGTTCGATTTCCACTGGCAGTACGACGGCAACCAAATCGCCACGGTGATTAACTTGGGCAAACTGCCTGTGCATGAGCCAGTTGAAGTGACGTTGAAGCTCCAGCCCATTGACAATTTGGACTTGCTCAATGGCGTGCAAGGCAAGATTTCGCGGCTGAAAAAAGTGATGCACCTGCTCAACCGCCATGCCACCAAGACCAAAGACTGGTCGCCCGACTTTTTGGTGGAGGCGGCCCAAGCCGGCAACCGCATGACCCTGCGCCCCGAAACCGTGCTTGACGAACTGCGTCGTATCGAAGACATTGTGCCGCGTGTAATCAAGGAAATCTACCCGGTGGAAGGCGACAGCGGAGCCGAGAAACTGGCCGTGCTGCAACTGAAAACGCTGCTCAAAGACGATTCCGGCCTGTTCGCCCCGCGCAAAGGATAGGACGGAAGGCGGATTTCGGAGTGTGGAATGCGGAAATTGTTCAAGACAAGTTAGCCTTTAAAGCGGTGGGTTCTTTGCCCGCCGCTTTGCGTTTTAAGCAAATTTTGCCCAAAACGCCCGCTTCAAACAATCTGTGCGAGAGGCGGTTTTATGCTAACGTAACGTGAGTTCGGCGAAGCCCTGTCTGCCGACAGGCAGGCAATCATGGTTCTGACAATCAAGCGTTTTGGAAAAAAAACGGCCAAAACGGCAAACTGAAAACCGAAAACGATGAACGAAACATGAAATCCGTCTTTCTGTCCATATTCGCTGTTTTCTGTTGTTTCTCTGTATTTTCACAGATTCCCGATACGCTGCTGGATGTGAGTCGCTCGGGTTATTACCGCCTCAAACCCATTGAGAAACGCTTGGGATTTTTCCAGAGCAACTACTTCTACGGCGGCAAACGCATCCGCACGCCTTACGCCGCGCAGATTCCGTTCCAAGAGCTTGACGACGACATCGTGAACCGCCGATTCCGCACCTACCACGCCCTGAACGTGGCCGCCGGTGTAGTCAGTTTCGTGCCACTGGCTTACGTGCTTTTGGGAGCGGACAACATCCGGGCCAACGGCCCGCGAACCTTCTGGATCGTGACGGGCGGTTCCGTGGTTGCCATCATCGGGTGCGGCATTGGAGCCAGCGTGGCTTTCGACCGGGCGGTTGACCGTTACAACACGGTGGTTTTGGGCGGCAAAACCGGAAAAGTGTCGCTGGGTGTCGGTCGCGAGCCAACGGCTCGCAAAGGCCTATGTCAACGCAGTTTGCCTGTAAAGGCGTTTTAGGCAAAAATTGCCCAAAACGCCTTTACCATATCTTCTATCAGCGTAGCGACGACTTTTGCGAGCTTCGCTCGCGACCAGCGGACGCTGGTC
>JALOMD010000455.1 GCA_025455595.1 Cytophagales bacterium
AAGACAAACCAAACGAGCAGACTGCAACGGCTGGTTCCGGTGTTTCATCACTCACGTAAAATTTACCCCAGCTATGCGCCTTTTGCTTGCGTTTGCGGTTGTTGGTTTGCTCATGGGATGCGCCTCCAACCGACCCACCAAGGCCGGTTTGTCCAAACACAACGGGATTCCCGAATTTGTGAAAAAAGACAAATGAAGGATAAACAACCCCTGATGCCGGTGTTTTGACCCAAACCTTACGGCCTGTTCTGCCGATCGGAAAGCAGAGCCGCGTGTAAGAAACCTGCGAAATGCAGAAAAGAGACTGTGGCGCATTGGCTGCCCGCAGTCTCTTTTGCGTTTCGTGGGTTTTTTGCCCAAAACGCTTTTGTACGCAGGTCTTCCCGCAGGGCGGGATAGCCGGAACCACAGGTTCGCCAGAGACTAAAGGCTCGCGTTTTAGCCGTTTTTTGCTCAAAACGCCAATGTGAAACCGAATTTTAAACAACTCTAACACGTCCCAAAATCATCACGTTTGCCGCAAGCATACCCAAGTCGTCGGACGGCCCTGCGCCGCTTCTCCAGATGCCGATACACGCAGCCATTTGTCTGCTGTCCCCGTTTTATAGTTGTATTGTGGAACTATTTTTGAAATAAATTCAACGAATTTGGTTGTCGGATGGCATGTTTTGCTTAATTTTATCGCTTAAATTACTGAACAAACCACATAATTGTCGTTACAACCATTTTTTAAGCTGATTGTAAGTGTTCTACTGCTTGGTCGCAAATGTGCGTAAATCCGGTCTGCAAATTGCTGCTGATTGTTGTCGCCGTTTGTCCAAAGAAACCATCGTACTCAGTTTATGCGTGAGTTACTGCAACGACGCTCCAAGGAACATTCACAACCAGACACCGATTGCCAGCCGCAGTTTTTCCGGCTGACCAATCCGCAAGACCGGGAACAACTGCAGGATTTGTTGGTCAACCGACCCAGCCTGCGTGTGTTTGATGAGTTGTTTGGCCAATTGACCGAACTGGTCAAGTCCAAGAATCCCCAAATCGCGTTTTCCAAGGATGCCTTGCGAGACGCGGCTGCCCGCCACTTGGGCAGCCTGCCGCCCGAAGACTACGGCGTGTGGGTCTATTACCCGTGGGCTGACCGCTTGGTGCACATCCTTGACCAAGAGGAGTTTGTCTTCCTCCGCACCAGCCGCAACCAGTACAAAATCACGCCCGAAGAGCAGCAACTACTGTCAACTCGCCGCATCGGCGTGGTGGGGCTTTCGGTGGGGCAGTCGGTGGCAGTGACAATGGCGATGGAACGTCTCTTCGGCGAAATCCGCTTGGCCGACTTCGATACCCTTGAACTTACCAACCTCAACCGCATCCGCACCGGACTGCACAACCTCGGCCAGTCGAAAGCGGTGGCCGTGGCACGCGAAATCCTCGAACTCGACCCGTTCCTGAAAGTGGTGTGCCACACCGACGGCCTGCACGACGGCAATATCAACGACTTTTTCCTGAAAGACGGCAAGCTCGACCTGCTGGTGGAGGAATGCGACGGCATTGACATGAAAATCATTGCCCGCTACAAAGCCCGCGAACTGAGTGTACCCGTGGTGATGGAGACCAGCGACCGGGGAATGCTGGACGTGGAGCGGTTCGATTTGGAGCCGCAGCGGCCCATTTTGCACGGCTTGGTGGGCGACCTGAACCCCGAAAAACTCAAAACCCTGAAAACCGCCGAGGAAAAACTGCCCTACATGCTGCCCGTGGTCGGCTTTGAAACCCTTTCGACGCGGCTCAAAGCCTCGGCTCTCGAAATCGGGCAGACCATCACCACATGGCCTCAACTGGCTTCGGCGGTTGCGTTCGGCGGCGGCCTCGCCGCCGACGTGGTGCGGCGCGTGCTGCTGGGCCAGTTCCGGCAATCGGGCCGGTGGTACGTTGATCCGGAAGAACTGGTGGGCGGTGCGACCAGAACCGCCCCTGCTGCACTGCCCGACGCAGCACCGGCTCTTGCCGACGAAACCATGCGCCAAGTCGCCGATGCCACCGGGTTGTCCGGCGAAAGCATTCTTTTGTCTAACGAGACAATCCTTGAACTGGTCACGGCTGCCAACTTGGCCCCGTCAGCGGGCAACAACCAGCCGTGGCGTTGGCTGTACCGCCACCACCGGCTGTTCTTGTTCTTGGACAAATCGCGGATATACCCGTTCTGGCACGCCAACGATGTGTTCGCTTACTTGGGTTTGGGCGCAGCCTTGGAAAACTTGACGCTGAAAGCGCAACAGATGGGCTTCGAGTCAGAAGTGACGCATTTCCCGAATCCCCAGCATATCGAATTGGCGGCAACAATAAGTTTTTCACACAGCCCGAACGCCGTTGCCAATCCAATAGACACTACGCTTGCCAAAGGCATAAACTTGCGACTCACCAACCGCTTGCACGGCAACTACACACCCCTTACCGCCGAACAACGCACTTTGGTGCAGCAATCCATCGAAGCCATTTCGGGTGCCGACTTGCACTTGCTGGAAAACCCGGCCGAACTCGCACAAGCCGCCGACATGGTTACTGCCTGCGAACGGATGCGTTTTTTGCATCCGGAGGGTCACCGCGAGTTTTTCCACCACGAAATCCGCTGGAACCGCGAACAGGCCGAAGCTACCGGCGACGGCCTTGACCTGCGTACATTCGACCTGACGCTTTCCGACCTGAGCGGCCTACGCCTCACCAAGCAACCCGAGGTAATCAGTCTGCTGCGCGACTGGCGGCGGGGAAAAGGCTTGGAGAAATTCAGCAAAAAACTGATTGCCAACGCGTCGGCGGTGGGCCTCGTCAGTATGCCGCGCCGCAGCTACGCCGATTTCATGGCGGGCGGGCGGGCCGTGCAACGCGTGTGGCTGGCGGCCAACGTTGCCGGGCTGGCCTACCAGCCGGTTACGGCCCCGCTGTACATGCTCAATTGCCGCACGCACCAAGCGGAGCATTTTTCCGAAACCGACAAAGCCGAACTGGATGCGTTGCAGCCCCGCCTCGCCCAGTTGTTCGGCTTGGAAACCGACCGGCAAGCGGTGTTTCTGTTCAGGCTGGCCGTAGCCGCCGCTCCGGCGGTGCGTTCGCTGCGCCGCCCGGTACACGAAACCCTCGTGCTGGCAAACGATTCCGACTCAGCATCAAGGATTCAGCTTTCAGAATTAACGGGCGTAAGCGGGTGAACAAAGGTTTTGCGTTCATCGGCTTACGGCAGACCAGCGTTTTGAGCAAATTTCGCCCAAAACGCCGTAACCTTTCAACCTTCATAGGGTTTTGAACCCTATGAAGGTTGGGCAGCCGTTTTGAGCGTTTTTTGCCCAAATCGAAGCTGCCGCCATCGGCGGGAACGCCACTTTCGCCTGAAATCCAGTATCAAGTTCATAATCATTGAAAACGGAAAAGAATGCTGAAGATAAGCGCATTTAGAGCAATCGAAAACGAAACCACCAGCTTGCGGTACATGGCAGGCCATGCGCAAGTGCTGCTCGACTACGGGGTGACCAACATCACCACCAACACCGACACTTGGAAAGACAGCCCCTCCGTTTATGGGATCATTGTTGAAAACGAGGCGGGCGACTTGGTGGGCGGCGTGCGGCTGCACGTAACCGACGGCATAGAGCCATTGCCAGTGGAAAAAGCGGTGGGAGCCGTTGACCCGAAAATCGGCGAATACATTGGTGAATACCCGCTTGGCACTACGGGCGAACTCTGCGGCTTGTGGAACGCCCGCCCGGTGGCCGGCATGGGTGTGAGCATGTTGCTGGTGCGGGCGGTGGTAGCCATTGCCAGCCAAGTGCCGCTGCGCAGCATGTTCACGTTCTGCTCCGAATATACCACGCACATGACCGGCCCAATGGGTTTCTACCCCGAAAACACACTGGGCGAAGAGGGACGCTTCTACTACCCGAACCGCAGCTACGTGAGCCGTATCTTCCGCAACCCGTCGGCGGGTGGAGTCGCTGCGTGCGCACCCGAGCCAAGTGGTGGTTGAGGCCGGCCCCAAAAGCAACGTTGAAGTGGCCTACGACCTGCAACTGCCTGTCGTGGAAGTGGAGAAAACACGTCGGTGGTCGGTGGTTGGCCGGCAGTGACAAATGAGTTGGAAAAATCCTGATTCCGGATTTTTTGATGAACCAGCGTTTTGAGCAAAATTTGCCCAAAACGCTTGCCGCCCTATCCCTCGGACAACGCCGACGCACGGCGTTCATCCAATAGAATTGCTGCCCGCTCCAGCAAATCCCGGAAAAAACCGTTTTCGAGCAACGCGTCATAGTGGCCTTCCGCGAAACGGTCGGCGCGGAGGTGGGCGGTGAGCAGTCGGCGCACCGTGTCCAAGTCGGCGG
>JALOMD010000456.1 GCA_025455595.1 Cytophagales bacterium
GTTGACCAGAATGTTCACCTGCCGGAACCCCTCGAATATCCGCCGCACCTCGGCTTGGTTCGACACGTCGCATCGGAAAAAGGTCGCCTTGCCGCCCGCCTGCGCGATTTCTTCGACGGTCTGCCCGGCTCCGGTTTCGTTCAGGTCGAGGATGACGATTTCGGCACCTTGGCGGGCAAACAGCCGGGCAATGGCCTGCCCGATGCCGCTGCCGCCTCCGGTCACAACGGCGGTTTTGTCTTTCAAAGAAAACATGGTCAATGGATTGATGTGGGAAGTGAGAAGTCGGATTGCGGAATGAATGCGTAATTTTTGAATTGCTGTTTTGTCAAATCGAAAGCCTTGCCAGTCGGTGTTTTAAGCAGAATTTGCCTAAGTACTTGACAGAAATTAGCTTGTCTTATTTTTGGTGTACAAAAATCAATTCAAACAACTGATTGTCAGTTAATTGTAATCTAATTTCAACTAACCACTAACCACTGACGACTGACTGCTAACGACTCTGTACTTAAAACGCTTTTTACACGCAGGTCTGTACGCTGTGCGTCAGACCGGAATCACAGGCTCGCGGAAGACAACAGACGGGCGTTTTGGGCAAATTTTGCCTAAAACGATAAACGTTAAACGAACCCGTCCCAAAACTATGGAAAAACGACACTCATAATTCATCACTCATAATTGATTTTTCGGCGGTTTGGGCGCAGGCTTTGAGGGCTTCGCCGAGCATGGCGAAACGCGGGTCTTGGGTGAGGCCCTTGCGGTAGCGGTAGTAGATCTGCTGGATAATGACCCCGATTTTGTACGTGCCGAAGACAAAGTAAAACAGCGCATCCTTTACGTCGCGGCCGCTTTTTTCGGCGTAGCGGGCCACCACTTCGGCGCGGGTGAGGTTGCCGGGCAGGTGCGTCAGGTTGAACGTCTGCATCAACGGCGAGTCGCCGGGTTCGCTCCAATAGCCGAGGGTGGTGCCCAAGTCCATCAGCGGGTCGCCCACGGTGGCCATTTCCCAGTCCAGCACGGCCACGATGTGCTGTAGGCTTTCGTCAAAAACCACGTTGTCGTACTTGTAGTCGTTGTGGATGAAGCTCACGTACCGCTCCGGCGGCCGGTTGGCGGCGAGCCAGTCGGCCACGCGGGTCATGGCTGGCACTTCGTCGGTCTGGGCGTTCTGGTAGCGTCTGATCCAGCCCTCCACTTGCCGCTGCACGTAGCCTTCGGGCTTGCCCATTTGGTTCAGGCCGGTTTTTTCGAGGTCAATGGCGTGCAGTGCGGTCAGGTTGTCCACCAGTATCTCCGACAGGCGGCGCATGGTGTCGGGCCGCAGGTCGGGGTTCTTCGCCGAGCCGCGCAGGATTACGCCGTTGACGCGTTCCATCAGGTAAAACGGGCAGCCCAGCACGGCCGGGTCGTCGGTGTAGGCCACGGGCCGGGGCACTTTGTCGTAGGCCGTGCGCAGGGCCGTCAGCACGCGGTACTCGCGTTCCATGTCGTGCCCCGACTTCACGTTGGCCCCGAACGGCGGGCGGCGCAGCACCATCTCGCGGCTGCCCCAACGGACAAGGTAAGTCAGGTTGGAGAAGCCGCTCGGAAACTGCTTCACGGCCAGCGGTTGGTCGTCATGCAGGGTTTGGCGCAGGTACTGGGCGAGGCGGCCGGTGTCGAGTTCTTCGCCGGGACGAATGTCTTTGGGTTGGTCGGTCAAAGAGTGATGAGTTATGAATGATGAGTGATGAGCGGGAGCGTTTTGGGCAAATTTTGCCTAAAACGCCTTGTTTGGAAATCCAAAAGCCGATGCGGGATCTCTACTTGCATCGGCTTTTGGATTTCTCTCGGTTCAGTCTTTTTTGCCGCGTTCTTTCTTCAGTTTTTCGACATACGCCTGAAACGTAGTCGGTTGCACTTCCTTTGTTCTCTCCATGTTTTCGCGAGCCACTTCTTCGGCATTGCGGCCCGTCGCCGTCTTATCTGCATCGTATCTTGCAGTATTTTTCGTCCACTTCATAGTCTCTCGAATAATTGATTTCCTCAATAATAATCAGGTTTTGTTCGTATTCCAAGCGAAAGTTGACACTGAGCATTTTGGAACCTGTATGACCGATCATATAATGAACAGGCTCGTTTGGGTAATAGACATGGTATTCGCCGTAAAAAAGTCTTTCAATTTCGAAGAGACTGATGTTCAGACCAGCAAGATAGCCAAGGTCAATGTTGTTTGAAAAATCAATGTCAAAATTACCAAACATGGGGCGGAGGTTGCGCTTCAATAGAGTTATTGTGAAAATACAGAAGAATCGCATTAAATCAAATCCGGTTTGTTCTCTCCGCACGCTAACCGTTTAATCTAAGCAGGGCGTTTTGGGCAATTTCTGGCTAAAACATCTTGTTCTTCGAGAGAAATCCGTTTATGCTGTCTTTCTATGGATTACTGCAAAAGTTTGATTTCATCCGTTTGCTGTCAATCCTCCTGCTCGGCTTTGTATTTCAACTGACCAACCACACAGTCGTTGGCATCAATGTCGTCGCGTTTGCCGAGATATACGGGCTGATACACCGAACCCGACTCGCGGAAAGCGTACAGGTAACGCACCTCCACGATGTCGCCTGCTTGCGGAATCTCGAAATTGATGGAAATGGTCACGTTGCCCGCGCCTACCCACTTGCCGTTTTCGTGCAGGCCCAAGGCCACGCTGCGTTTGCCGTTCACGGCCAGCACTTGGAACGAGGCCGTGGCGTAGAACTTGTGCTTCAAATGGTTGCCCCCGGAATTAGGTCGGCCCGCCGTGTAAGCTGATGTTTTCAGTTTGAACACAATGCCTTCTTTTCGCTGACTATGCAGGCGGTCAAACAGGGCTTGCTTTCCGGCGGTGTCGTGCGCCGAGGCGGTTTTTGCCAAGCATTTGGCGTTGAGTTGGGCCAGCAGTTCGTCTAATTTTTGCAGCCGGTTCAGGAGCGGTTCTTGGCGCAGGTTTTGGTCGTCCAGTTCCAGCAAGTCGAATACGAACAGGCAGTCGCCGACGGCCTCGCCGTCCAGCGTGAAGTCAATTGCGTGGTTTTTCAACGCCTCGAACGAAGCCGGAAACCCGACCGACAACCCTTTGCGGTTGATGGCCGTCAGTTCGTTTCCTTTCTTGCTGACAATCAGACGTTTGCCGTCGTGTTTCTCTTGCGCCAGAAACCGGTCGTCGGCTATGTATTTCGGCACTTCGTCGGCTTCAATCGGGTTCAGGAGTTGGCAGAACACGCCCGTGTTGCGTTGCTCTTTGTCGGTGTGTGTGGCGTGCTGGTACGCCGTGCCGTCTTGGTAGGGAAGGTATCCTTTGGCGGTCTTTTCCTTCACCAATTTGTCGAAAATCTTCTGCGCCGCCTCCAGCGGAACCGGAACTTGGGTTTTGGTTCCGGTCTGGAGCGTGGTCCCGCGCCTGCCGAACGCGAAATTGACAACATAACCCGTGTCTTGTTCTTCAATGGAAGCTTGGTAAACCTTGTCGGAAGTGCCTTCGCGGTAGTGGAGATAGACGGATGGAAGCATTTTGGGGTACGATTTTCAGGTCAGAACTCAGAGGTCAGAGTTAAGAGCCGTTTTGGGCGGCTTTTGCCCAAAACGCTTTTTCAATTCAGAATTATGAATTCAGAATTCCTGCGCTGGTCGCAAACCGACAGGTTTTCTGAAATTGATGTCAATGGAAACGGAAAACAAATATGGCGTTTTAGGCAAAAATTGCTCAAAACGCTTTTCAGTAATCATGGTTCGGCGTGATGTCGTCTTTTGCAAGCTTCGCTTGCGCCAGTCTTGTGAAACCCAAGACTCACGACCCAAGACTCAAGACTACTTTTTCAGCCCATACTCCTTCAGAATCTTCCGCGCCAGCACCGACTTGTGTACCTCGTCGGGGCCGTCGTAGATGCGGGCGGCCCGTTCGTGGCGGTACCAAAAGCTCAGGATCAGGTCGTCGGTCATGCCG
>JALOMD010000457.1 GCA_025455595.1 Cytophagales bacterium
CACCGGCACAAACACCCATTTCCACTGCGTGCGCAGCAGTTGGGTCATGGCCAGCCGGACGTACAGCTTCTTGTCCAACTGGTGCTTTTTGGTTTTCACACTCGGCACGGGCACGGCCTGCTGCTGCGCCATCGGGTTGCGGAAGAAAGGATTCGGGTTGCGAGCCATTTTGAAGTACGAAGTACGAATTACGATTTACGAAGTACGAATTAATTTAGAATCTAGAATTCAGAATTATGAATTCAGACGGGCGTTTCGGGTGTTCTCGCCCATTGCGGGATTTGACGATTTTTGCCCAAAACGGCTGTGCTGTTCGGGATTTTCAATCCCGAACCCGGCTGTTTTCGGATTTGCAATCCGAAACACTAACCAGCGTTTTGGGCGATTTTTGCTCAAAACGCTGGTTTCGTTTTCAATCCTGTTTTTTTTTGTTAATCCTGAAAATCCTGATCTTGAAACGGGACTCCAAAGGTAGGCAAGGAAACACAGAAATGAAAAACACATACCACGTCTGCCGCCGCAAACCTTTTCCGCCCGAAAGCGTTCTTTCCATTGACAAAGACGCGAATGGTGTTTTAGGCAAAAATTGCCCAAAACGCTGTTTCGGATTGCAAATCCGAAACAGCCGGGTTCGGGATTGAAAATCCCGAACAGCTTCCGTCTCAGCCTTTTGAGCAATTTTCGCCCAAAACGCCCCTCTGAATTCTGAATTCGTAATTCTGAATTAAAATCGTACTTCAAAATGTGGCAAGAACAAGACAACAAGCTGAAAAAGACGTTTCAGTTTCCCAACTTTGTGGAGGCGTTTGCCTTCATGACCAAAGTGGCCATCGAGGCCGAACGCATGAACCATCATCCGTGGTGGGCCAACGTCTATAACCGCGTCGAAATTGAGTTGAACACCCACGACGCAGGCAATATCGTCACCGACAAAGACCGCAAGCTGGCCGCGATTATTGACAAATTGTACGGAAATTAGTGATGAGTTATGAATGATAAGTGATGAGTTGTAATCGCAACGCACTATTTTCACTCATAACTCATCATTCATAACTCATCACTCTCAAATGTCCCTTTGCCTCGTTCCCACGCCCATCGGCAATTTGGAAGACATCACGCTGCGGGCCATTCGGGTGCTGCGCGAAGCCGACGTAGTGCTGGCCGAAGACACCCGCGTGACGGGCCAGTTGCTCAAGCACTTGGAACTCAAAAAGCCGTTGCAGAGCTACCACGCCTTCAACGAACATCAGGCCGTGGCCCGGCTCGTTGACCGCCTCCAGAAAGGCGAACGCATGGCTTTGGTCACCGACGCGGGCACGCCCGGCATCAGCGACCCCGGCTTCCTGATTGTGCGGGCTTGCCTGCAAGCAGGCGTGGCTGTGGAATGCCTGCCCGGCCCCACGGCGTTCGTACCGGCGTTGGTGAAGTCGGGCCTGCCCACCGACCGGTTTGTGTTCGAGGGATTTCTGCCGCAGAAAAAAGGCCGCCAAACGCGGCTGCAACAACTGGCCGCCGAGCCGCGCACGATGGTGTTCTACGAGTCGCCGCACCGGTTGGTGAAAACGCTGGAGCAGTTTGCCGCCGCATTCGGCCCCGACCGGCCCGCCTCGGTGTCGCGGGAACTGACGAAAATGTTTGAGGAGACGATAACCGGCACGCTGACCGAGGTGCTGGCCCACTACCAGCAAAAGCCGCCCAAAGGCGAAATCGTCATCGTGGTGGCGGGGAGCGACGTTTGATTTCGATGCGGTCTCGATGCTTCGTATTTCGTAGCGTTGCACGCCGCTTCTGTCTCGTTTTGCGTTTTGGGCGTTTTTTGCCTAAAACGCCTTTATGAAGAACGAAGCATCGGAGAACGAAGCATCGGAGAAAACGAATATATTTGCCCGAACGTACTTTGCGAACCGTATGCCGAAAACATTGAAGAGGTGCATTTGGGTAGTTTTGCTGTTGTTGGCAACATCCCGGATTTTCGCCCAAATTGCAAATCCCGCAACCGGCGGGAACGCCCTTTCCCCACAGGCTTCGGTTGTTCTCATCACGGTTGCGCCCGGTGCCGACTTGTATTCCACATTCGGGCACACGGCCCTTTGGATCAAAGACCCCGTGCAGGGTTTTGACTACGTTTTCAACTACGGCACCTTCGACTTCGGCGAACCTACGCTGGCCGGGCAACTCGAATTCGGCATCAAGTTCGCACGCGGCAAACTGCCCTACATGCTGTCGGTACACGGCATGGACGTGCTGCTGTACGGTTCGCAACGCGACAACCGTTCGGTCATCACCCAGACACTGAACCTCACCGACGCGCAGAAAAACCGGCTTCTCGCCTTGCTACAAGAAAACTACAAGCCCGAAAATCGCTATTATCGGTACGATTTTTTCTACGACAACTGCACCACCCGCGTGCGCGACATGCTCCAGAAGGTGTGCGGCGACAGCCTGCGTTTTGGGCAAAAAATCGAAAATCTGACCTTCCGCCAGTGGATTGACCGCTACGCCCGCCAACTGACTTGGGCCGACTTCGGCATGGACTTGGGCGTGGCCGTCACCGCCGACAAGCCCGCCACGGCTTATGAAAGCATGTTCCTGCCCGACAACCTGATGAAGCTGACCACCCAAGCCACGGTGATGCGCAACGGCAAAGCGGAAAAATTCGAGCTGGACAACCAAGTGGTGTACCAAGCCCCGCCTGCCCCCGCCGAGCCGACGGGCCTCATGCCGACGGTGTTGTTTTGGGTGCTGCTGGCTCTGGGCGTGGGCCTCACGGTGTGGCAATGGCGCGGCACGGGTCGGCAGTTTTGGGTGGACGCAGTTTTCTTCTCCGTCGTCGGGCTGCTGGGCTGGGTGCTGCTGCTGCTCTGGACGGCCACCGACCACCAGGCCACCATCCGCAACTGGCATTTGCTGTGGGCTTGGCCTGTTCACTTGCCGCTGGCGTGGTGGCTGCTCAAAAAGAACAAGCCGCGTTGGCTGCGCATTTATTTCATCGTGTGTCTTGCGGTGTTGTTGCTGGTGCTGGTAGGCTGGAAACTGATTCCGCAAGAGCTTGACTACGCCCTCATTCCGCTGGTGCTGCTGCTGGCCTTGCGTTCGGCGTTTCTGGTGTACCGGCTCCGATTGTCGGCCCAACAAGCGAAATGAAGTACGATTTACTGAGGTACGAAGTACGATTTTAATTCGGAGTTCAGAGATAGGACTTTCGCTGGTAGCTCCGAATGGCATTCGGAGCGTCATGCAAGGCATGACTTGGCTGCGGCAAACCATCCTTCGGATGGCCCCCGAATATCATTCGGAGCTACGGATGACCGTCTTTGTTGACGATAAGCGAAAGTCCTAAGAGTAATGAATTCCAAAACGTCAGTTCGGCGAATCCAATTCAGGCAGGCGTTTTGGGCAAAAATTGCCCAAAACGCACTGATGACTTACCACTAACGACTAACGACTCATAAATGAATTTACCCCAAATTTGCCAAAACACAATTGCCATAGTCAAAGAAACCGGGGCGTTCATACGGCGTGAGGCCGAGGCTTTCAACCGGGCCGATGTGGAGTACAAAGGTGCGGCCAACAACTTGGTGTCGTATGTGGACAAAGAGGCCGAAGAGCAACTCGTGGCCCGGCTGTCGGCGTTGCTGCCGGAGGCGGGCTTCATCACCGAAGAGGGCACGGTTTCCAAGCATTCGGACACGCTGAACTGGATCATCGACCCGCTCGACGGCACGACCAACTTCATCCACGGGCTGCGGCTCTATTGCGTCAGCGTGGCGTTGGTGCGCGGCAACCAGCCGCTGGTGGGCGTGGTCTATGAGCCGAGCTTGGACGAATGTTACTACGCTTGGCTCGGCGGCGGGGCTTTTTGCAACGACAAATCCGTTCGTGTTTCGGCGGCGGCTTCGTTGGAAGACAGCCTCATTTCCACCGGGTTCCCGTACACGTTGGGAGAAAAACTGAATATT